>JBBSKE010000051.1:0-13719 GCA_038256595.1 Tepidiformales bacterium
ATCTCGAGGAGGCCCTGGATGGTTCCGTCCTCGCCGTTCGTGCCGTGGATCAGGGGGAAGGCCATTCCGCAGGTCGCGAGGGTTGCCAGGGTTTCGCTCGCGAGCAGGAACGGCTTGCCGCCGGTCATCTCGGAGGCGCCGGCCGCGAGCAAAGCCTCGGTGTCCTCGGTCGATAGCCAGGCGCCTTCGCGCGAAACCCCGATGGGCACCGGCTCCCAGATGGTCCGGTCGAGCGCGGCCAGCACGTTGCGCGCGGAGGTGACGCTCACCGCGTGCTCGCCAGACTTGCCGCCAAAGATCACCGCGACGCGGGTCGTGTCTGTCATTGCCAATCCCCTACGAACGCCACTTCCCGTTCGAGGGAGACGTCGAATTGTTCCTTCACGCGCCGCTCGGCTTCGTTCACGAGCCAGGCGACATCGGCGGCCGCTGCCAGGCCGTTGTTCACGAAGAAGTTGCAGTGCAGGTCGCTGATTGCCGCATCGCCACGGGTCGCGCCGCGCAGGCCGACATCCTCGATGAGCTTCCAGGCCGGCCGCTCGACCGGGTTCTTGAACATCGAACCAGCGTTGCGGCCCCGCGGCTGGGCGGTGAGCCGCTTCTTGTCGTGACTGGCCGCCGTCGCGAGCAGGGCCGCCGAATCGCCGTCGCTGAGCCGCACTTCTGCGCCGAGCACGACTTTGTCCTTGAACTGGCCGCGCGTGAACACGCTACCGCGATAGACGAGGCCGAGGTCCTCCGCCGGGAGCCAGTCTGTGTGCCCGTCGCTGTCCTGGATCTGGACCGAGACGAGCACATCCGCGAGGCAGCCGCCATAGGCGCCGGCGTTGTAGACGACCGCGCCGCCAAGCGTGCCGGGGATGCCGACCGCCCAGGACAATCCGTCGCGGCCGAGGCGGCACATTCGCCGCGAGAACGCCGCGAAGCTTGTGCCGCTTTCGACCCGAATGTTCGTGTGCGAGTCATCCGGGAACTCGGCCCGCGCGCGATTGTCGACGACGACGCCGCGAATCCCGCGGTCGGCCACGAGGATGTTGCTGCCGCTGCCGAGGATGAAGATCGGCTCGCCGGAGTCCCGGGTGATGCGCGCAACTTCGCCCAGCGAGTCCGCATCGCGCACGGTCACGAAGATGTCCGCGGGACCACCGATGCCGAAGGTCGTGTGCCGCGAAAGCCGTTCGTCGCGGCGAATTTCGCCATGAGCGGCGAGAGCGGTGGCCAGCATGTCGAGGCTCATCGCAGCAGCTCCAGGATCATCGGGCCGACTTCGGTCACGTCGCCCGCGCCGATTGTGAAGATGACATCGCCCGGGTTTGCGAGTTCGACGGCCATCTTCGCCGCCTGCTCGAAAGTGGCCGCATAAGAGGCGGGCGGGTGATTCAGCGTGCGCGCCAGGTCCGAAGCCGAGCGCCCGGTCGTCGGGTCTTCGCGGGCGGCGTAGGTTTCGACCACGATGAGCGCGTCGAGGCCCTCGAAGCAGGTCAGCCAGTCGTCCCAGAGGTAGGCCGTGCGCGTGTAGGTGTGCGGCTGGTAGACGCCGATGAGCCGCCGCCCACCGAAGCGCACGCGCGCGGATTCGATGAGCGCGCGGACCTTCGCCGGGTGATGTGCGTAGTCGTCCATGACGATGACGCCGCCCGCCTCGCCCTTCAGTTCGAAGCGCCGCCGCGCGCCCTGGAAGCTCTTCGCGGCCGAGCGAATCTTGCCGAAATCGACGCCTGCGTGAACACAGACGGCGGCCGCGGCGATGCCGTTGAGGATCATGTGGCGGCCGGGGCGGTGGATCTCGAGGTTGCCGAGGCTGCTCCCCTGGCGCACGACTTCGAAGGCGACGCGCTCGCCGATCTCCTGCGGCGTGCCCGCGAGCCAGTGGTCGCGCGGGTTCAGGCCGTAGGATTCGACGTTGAAGTTCGTGCCCGTGAGCAAACCGCGGACGCGCTCGGCGCCGGCATCGTCGCCGCAGATGATCAGCGTGCCGCCCGGCTTTATCTGTTTCGCGAAGGTCACGAAGGTCTCGTAATAGGCGTCTTCGGTGCCGAAATAGTCGAGGTGGTCCGGGGTCACGTTCGTAATCAGGGCGATGTCCGGGGCGTACTCGTGGAAGGCGTTCTTGTATTCGTCCGCTTCGACGACGCACCATTCGCCTTCGCCCCAGGCCGCGTGGCCGCCTAGGTCGAGGCTCTCGCCGCCGAGCAAGTACATCGGCTCCATGCCCGCCGACTGGAGGATGTGAGCGACGAGGCTCGAAGTCGTCGTCTTCCCGGCCGAACCGGCGATCGCGATGATTTTCTTGCCTTCCATGAGGCGCGCGTCCATCTCCGCGCGGAGGATCACCTCGATCCCGCGGCGCTTCGCCTCGGCCACCTCCGGGTTGTCATCGCCGACGGCAGCGGTGTGCACGAGCATCGCCGCCTCGCCGAGGTTCTCCGCCGCGTGCCCTTCGAAGATGGTCGCGCCGAGTTCTTCGAGGTGCGCAGTGAGGTCGGATGGCCGCGCGTCGCTGCCCGTGACCGCGACACCGCGCGCCATCAACAGCTGGCCAATCGCCGACATATGGATGCCACCCGCGCCTACAAGGTGGACCGGCCCCTGGATTTCAGTCATTTCCGTGCCACCTCCATCACCAGTTCGGCGATATCTTTCGCCGCGTTCGGCCGGTCGAGTTGCCCCGCGGCCACCCGCATCCGGGCCAGGTCGACGCCGTTCCGGAGGAGGCGCTGGGCCTCCCCGGCGAGGGTGTCGAGGTTCGCTTCTTCAATCGAATGGGCCGCGCCGTGCGATTCCAGCCAGCCGGAATTGTCGCGCTGGTGGCCGCCGGCGAAGGTGCCCGGCACGAGCAGGGCTGGCAGCCGGGCCGCCGGCAACTCACCCAGGACACTCGCGCCCGCACGCATGACCGCGAGGTCGGCTGCCTTCATCGCCACCGGCAGGTCTTCGCGAAAGGGTGCCGGGAAGTAGCGGGCGGCGAGTTCGTCGCCGAGGGCCGCGCGGTGCGAGTTCGCGGTCTCGATATCGGCCGCTCCAGTGACGTGCAAAACCCAGGCTTCGGCGAGGAGTGGGCGGAGGGCGGCGAAAATCGCCTGGTTGATCGCGCTCGCGCCCTGTGACGCGCCGGCTACGAGCAGCACTTTCGCCTCGCGGGGAATATTCAGTCGTGCCCGGGCCTCTTCGCGCGAAATGGCGAAGGCGGCGCGCACCGGGTAGCCGGTGACCACCGTTTTCGCCGCCGGGAGGAACTGGAGGGCCGCGTCGGTGGTCGTCGCCATGCGCGTCGCGAGCCGCTGTTCGACGCGCACCGCCCAGCCGGGGCTGACATCCGGGAGGAAGACGACCAGCGGCTTGCGCAGGATTCGCGCGGCGAGACTCGCCGGGAAGCTGGCATAGCCACCGGTGCTAAAGACCGCGTCCGGCCGGAAGCTGCGCAGCTTGCGAATCGCGGTGACGAGCCCGGCGCTGAGTTGGAAGCCGCTCTTCACGAGCCGGGCGGGCCCGCGGCCTCGAACCGCCGCCGCCGGGATGTTCACGAATCGCAGGCCCCGCGCTTCGACGATCGCGCGCTCGCCGCGGTTTTCGGGGCCGAAAAACGCAACTTCGAGGTCGGCGCCAAGCGCCGCCTCGAGCGAATCGAGCACAGAGAATGCGGGGTAGATGTGGCCCCCGGTGCCGCCGGCTGTCAGTGCGATCTTCATGCCGTCGACCGCTTTCGGCGCACGATCCGGTGGCCATCGCGAGGGGACGGCGGCGGCGCGGTTGCCTGGCGCTCAAGGTAGCCGCCCTTGTCGTGCTGGTAGCGCGACACGTTGATCAGCACACCCGAGGCGAGCATGACCGCCGCGAGGGCATTGCCGCCGAAGCTCAGGAACGGCAGCGGAACGCCGGTCAGCGGGATGCTGCGGGAGATGCCGCCGATGTTCAGCAGCGCCTGCCCGATGATCCACGTGGTTATCCCCGTGGCGATGAGCATCCCGAACTGGTCGCGCGAGCGGCGCGCCACGCGGTAACCGCGGAACGTGAAGAGGATGAACAGGAACATCACGGAGAGCCCGGCGATGAGGCCGAGTTCCTCGCTGAGGATGGCGAAGACGCCGTCCGTGTGGCTCTCCGGCACGTAGAAGAACTTCGCGCGGCTGGCGCCGAGGCCGAGGCCGTCGATTCCGCCGTTGCCGATCGCGATGACCGACTGGTTCACCTGGAAGCTGGCGCCGGTCGAATCGTCGCCGTGGTTGAGGAAGCCGGTCACGCGGTCGGCGCGGTAGCCGGCGCCGAGCGCGAGGACAACGCCGACGAGCACGCCGGTGACCCCGAGCGCGAACATCTGCATGTACGATGCGCCACCGACGTAGAACATCGTGACCGTCACGAGAATGATGATCGCCGTCGTGCCGAAGCTCGGCTGGAGCATGATCAGCAGGCCGACCGCGCCGAGCATGAGGACAAACGGGGCGAGGCCCTGCTGCAGGCTGCGAATGCTATCGCCACGCCCTTCGAGCCAGGCCGCGAGGTAGATGATGACCGACAATTTCGCGAATTCGGCCGGCTGCAGGGTGAATGCGCCGACGCCGATCCAGCGCTGGGCGCCGTTCACCGTCGTACCGGCGACGAGCACCGCGACCAGCAGTATCAGGGTCGCCACGATGATCGGCACGGCCAGCGGGCGGAGGAACTGGTAGTTGAATCGCACCGCCGTGACGAAGAGGATGGTGCCCAGCATCGCCCAGGCGAACTGGCGAATGATGAAGTAGTTGCCGTCGCCGTAATCGGTGAGGCCCTTCACGAAGCTCGCGCTGTAGACGACCACGAGCCCCGTGATCGTGAGCACGATGACGAGCGCCATGAGGGCGAAATCGGGCCGCCCCGCGACCCACGTGCCGGTTTTGTCGCTGGCTATGGCGTCACCTCCGCGGTAAATCCCGGGAGCGCAGCCACGAGGCGGCGAAACTCCGCGCCTCGTACTTCGAAACTCGGGTAGGCGTCGAAACTGGTTCCTGCGGGCGAAAAGAGGACGACATCGCCGGTGCGTACGACCGTTGCGGCTGCCGCAATCGCCTCTTCGAGTGTTGAAAACAGGCTTGTATCGCCAACGGACGGGCGCATGGCCTCTGCGAACAGTGCGCCGGATTCGCCGAAGCAGATCACTGCCCGGCAGCGCTCCCTGGCGAGCCCCTGCAGGCCATCGAGGGGTAGGTTCTTGTCGCGGCCGCCGAGGAGCAGGACCACCGGCTCCGTGAACGCGCGCAGGCCCGCCATCGCCCGCTCGGGGCTGGTCGCGATGCTGTCGTTCACCCAGGTGGCTCCGAGGGCGCGGCCGGCGAGTTCGAGGCGGTGGGCAACGCCCCGGAAGGCGGAAATGGCGGGGGCGAAGGCGTCCATCGGCAGGCCGGCCGCCGAGGCGATGCCGCAGGCCATAACCACGTTCGCGATGTTGTGTTCGCCGCGCAGTTGAACCTGTCCGCGTGAGGCAACTTCGCGCGCGATGCCCTTTCTTCGAACGAAAATCGAGTGGCCCGCCAGCCAGGCGCCGTCCCGCTCGGGCTCGTGGTGCGACGACACCGATACCACCTGGGCTCGAGCGGAAGCGAAGAGCGGCGTGCTCGTCTTGTCGTCCAGGTTCAACACCGCGATGTCCTCGCGCTTCTGGAAGGCGAGCAGGTTGCGCTTGAGGCCAACGTATTCGTCCCAGGAGAATTGGTCGAGGTGATTCGGCGTGATATTCGTGATCGCCGCAACGCCGGGCGAGCGTTCAGTGTACTGGAGCTGGGTGTGGCTGATTTCGAGAATGACCGTCGTCTCGGGCGTGATTTCGTCCAGCCGCCCGAGCAGCGCCTCGCCGATATTGCCGCCGACGATGTGTGGCACCTTCGCTTCCGCGGCGATGCTGCCGACGAGCGCCGTGGTCGTCGATTTGCCTGAGGAGCCGGTGATCCCGACAACCTTGCCGGGGCAGAGCTGGAGGAAGAGGCGCATCTGGGAGGTGATTTCGATGCCAAGTTCGCGCGCCCGGATGAGCGCCCGGTCGTAGCGCAGGACCGACTGCGAGACGGCGACGAGGTCGAAGCCTTCGGGGTCGAGGAACGGCTGGCCGCTGATGACGCTCTCGACGCCCTCGGGTGCGGTCGCGCCGGCCGCTTCGAGGGCCGCTGCGGTGCGCGTATCGGACATGGTCACGCTCGCGCCATTCGCGAGCAGCCAGCGCGCGAGATCGCGCCCCTCGATTCCCATCGAGTAGACGAGTGCGCGCTTACCGCGGACTTCGGGAACGGTCGAGTTAGTCGCCACCGGGCACCGCCAGTGCAAACGCGACGCCGAGCATGGCCGCCGCAATTCCGACCAGCCACGCGCGCGTGACGACCTGCGTCTCCGCCCAGCCGCTCAGTTCGAGGTGCATGTGGAAGGGCGCGCGCTTGAACAGCCGCTTCCCGTGGGTCGCCTTGAAGTAGCCGATCTGGAGGATGTTGCTGAACGCTTCGAGCACAAAAACGACGCCGATAATCGGCAGCAGGAGCCAGTGGCCGGTCATCAGCGCGACGATTGCGAGGCTCGAACCGAGGGCCAGCGCGCCCGTGTCGCCCATGAAGACCTGCGCCGGGTGGGCGTTGAACCAGAGGAACCCGAGGTTCGCCCCGGCGATGATGAACGAGAAGGTGGCGACGAATTCCTGCCCCTGGATGAATGCGATGATTCCGTAGGCGATGAAGGCGATGAGCGTCGTGCCACCCGCGAGGCCGTCGAGGCCGTCCGTCACGGCGACCGCGCTGGTGGTCGCGACAATCGTGATAATCGCGATCGGGATGTAGAACAGGCCGAGTTTGTAGCTGCCCTGCCAGGGGATGTTGATCGACTGCACTTCGACGTATTCGTAGAGCACGAAGGCCGCCCCGCATGCGAGCAGGAAGGTCAGGCCCATCTTGAAGCGCCAGGAGAGGCCAGTCTGGCGGCGTCCCTGGAGCGTGCCGAGGTCGTCCACAAAGCCGGCGGCGCCGGTGATGCCGATCATCGCCAGCGGCAGCAGGATCGACTGGTGCTCCCACCAATCGACCAGCACGGCCGTCACGAGGAACGTCGGCACCCAGATGACGAGACCGCCGAAGGTGGGCGTCCCGGCCTTTTTCACGTGCGAATCTGGCTGGTACTCGCTGATCGCCTTGCCCATTTTCTGGGAGCGAAGCATCTGCACGATCGGCAGGCCGAGCACGAGTGCCAGGAGGAAGGCGGCGAAGCCGGAGATGAGCGCATGGATCATTCGGCGGCCTCGAGCAGTGGGATCAGTGTCTCGAACGCCTGGCTGCGGGAGGCCTTGAGGAGCACGTGGTCGCCCTCCTGCAGCAGTTCCGCGACGGCCGCGGCAGCTTCGTTCCTGTCTGCGAACCAGCGTGTGTCGGCGTGGCCGACGAATTTCGCGGCTTCAACGAGGGGCAGGCAGGTCTCGCCCACGGCGATGATGATGTCGCAGTTGGCGGCGGCGATGATGCCCGCCTTCTCGTGTTCTTCGACTTCGAATTCGCCCAGTTCGGCCATCTTGCCGATGAGGGCGATGCGCCGGCCATCGAGCCCGCCGAGCATCCCGAGCGCGCCCGCAAGCGAGGCCGGGCTGGAGTTGTAGCGGTCGTCGATGAGGGTCGAGCCGTTCCGCCCGGCGAGCACTCGAACGCGGCCCTGCACGTCGGCGGCGCTGACGGCATCGGCAGCCTGCGCGAGAGTCATGCCCATGGCCAGCGCCACGCCGAGTGCGGCGAGCGTCGCCGGGAGGGTGTGTACGCCTGGCAGGGGAGAATGCACGGCGGCTTCTTCGCCGTCGAAGATGGCCGTGAAGCGCGTGCCTTCGAGGTGGAGGTCATCGACGTCGCGAGCGGTCAGTCGCGCCCCTGCGGCCCCGTCGATGGAGAATCCGATGACGTGCGCGACGATCTGCGAAGCGGCCGGAGCCACCCGCGGGTCGTCGAGGTTGAGAACGGCGGTGCCATCGCCATCGAGCCAGCGCGCGAGCGAGAGCTTCTCCTCGGCGATCGCTTCGATGCTGCCGAGCTTCTCGACATGCGTGAGGCCGATATTCAGGACGACGCCGATCTCCGGGCGCGCGATAGCGCAGAGTTCGAGGATTTCGCCGCGACGGTCCATACCCATTTCGAGCACCGAGACCTGGTCTTCGCTATCGAGGCTCATGACCGCGAGCGGCAGGCCCTCGGCGGAATTGAAGTTGCCCTCGCTCTTGTGGGTGCGAAACTTCGCCGCCAGCGTCGCAGCGATAAGATCCTTCGCCGTCGTCTTGCCAACCGTGCCGGTGATTCCGATGACGCGCGGTTTGCACTCGCGCAGCCAGGCCGCTGCGAGTTCGCCCACGGCGACAGTCGCGTGTGGCGCCGTGATGACGGTCGTGCCTGCCAGGATCTCCGCTGGGGCGCGTTCGCAGATGACGACTGCCGCGTCGTGCTCGATCGCCTGGGGCACGAAATCGTTCCCGTCGACGTTCTCGCCGGGGAAGGCGGTGAACAGCTCGCCTGGCTTCGTCGTCCGCGAATCGGCCGAGCCGCCGGTAATTTCGCGCGGCGTGCCCTCATGGACGCGGTAGCCACGGGCGCGCATTGCGTTCGCTGCCCAGGTGGTCGTCATGTGCGCCACTAGCGGGCCTCCACGTAGGCGGTGTCCGGCTCGACGTTCATGTAGGTGAGCACTTCGTCGACGAGTTCGGCGAAAATCGGGCCAGCAGCGGCCGCGCCGGTCTTGAGGTCGGCATTCTCGTCGAGCTTCACGAGAATCAGGATCTCCGGGTCATCGAGCGGCGCAAATCCGACGAACGAGGCGATCTGGACGTCGTTGTAGCCAGTCGGCACCGGGACGTTCGCCGTGCCGGACTTGCCGCCAGCCTTGTAGAGGTTCGGCTCAGCCGGGTGACCGGGGTAGATAACTTCGCCGAGCATCTTGCGAACCTTCGCGCTCGTGTCGGCCGAAATTGGGCGGCTACGAACCGCGGGTGCTACGTCCTGTCGCGTGCCATCCGCGCCGATGAACGACCTGACCATGTGCGGGGTGAGCAGCTCTCCGCCGTTAATCGTGGCGGCAATGGCCGCAACCATCTGGATTGGCGTCACGCTGATCGCCTGGCCGAACGACTGCGTGGCCAGGTCGATGACAGTCCAGCCTTCGTCTTCGGGGCGGCGCATGATGCCCGTTGCTTCGCCGGAGAGGTCGATCCCGGAGGGCTGGCCAAATCCGAATGCGTCGATGTACTGGACGAAGCGGTCCTGGCCCAGCTTCTGCTGCATATAGATGGCGCCGGTGTTGATGGAGTTGACCAGCACGCCGGTCATGGATTGGTCGCCGTAGCTGCGGTCGTCCCAGTTCTTGATAGTCGTGTCGTACAGCACGGTCTGGCCGGAGTCGTGGTAGTAGGTATTCGGGGTGACCACGCCAGCGTCTATCGCCGCAGCGGCCGTCACGACTTTCATCACGCTGCCCGGCTCGTAGAGGTCCGTCACCGCGCGATTTCGCAGCAGTTCCAGGTTCTCCTGGGTCAGTTCCATGTCGTATTGCAGCGACGGGCTCGTCGCGAGGGCGAGAATCTCCATCGTGTGCGGGTCGACGATGATGATCGAGCCGCCCTTCGCCCGGTGCTCCTCCATGCCCTTCGCGAGCGCGCGGTCCGCGATCTGCTGGAGGCTGCGGTCGATCGTGAGCACGAGGTCGGTGCCGGGCACCGGGTCGCTGGCGATGTAGTGGCCGTAGGGAATCGGGTCGCCCGTCGTGTCGCGTTCGAAAATGACCTTGCCGGGCTTGCCCTGGAGCGCGGAGTCGTAATGCTCTTCGAGGCCGGCGAGGCCCGTATTGTCGGCGCCGATGAAGCCGAGCATCGAATAGGCGAGGTTGCCTTCGGGGTTCACGCGGTCCGTATTCGGGTGGAGCACCGTGCCCACAATGTGCTCATCGAGAATTTGGGCGCCGACTTCGTAGGGGAGGTCGCGGCCGATCAGGATATCGACGGTTTCGCCGTTGAGGACGCGGTCGCGCAAGGAAGCAGCATCTTCGCCGAGGAGCAGGGCCAGCCGCTCGGAGGCTTCGGCAGCTTCGAGGGGATCGCTCCAGGCGCGGGAGCTGACCGAGAGGTCCCAGGTATCAACGCTCGTGGCGAGGACGTTGCCGTTGCGATCGAGGATCGAACCGCGGCGCGCGAAGGTCGTGGTGCTCGCGGCCTGCTCGTCGTGGGCGAGTTCGGCATAGTGTTCGTGGCGGACAACCTGGAGGAACACGAGGCGCGAGCAGATACCGAGCGCCAGCAGGCTGAAGACAGCCGCAGGGAGCCAGACTCGGCGAGTACCGGTCGTTTTACGTTGCGCCATGGTGAACGCGTCCTCCGGGACGGCCGAAGCCGCCGGGCTTTATGGCCTGGGCGAAGGCAGCCACCGCAGGAGCGAACCCCAGCCGCTTTCTTGCGCTTCCGGGGTCCTTTCGGGCAGTGGCAGATACTCCGCCGGGATCTTGGCCGGGGCCGGTCCCGCCTCGTCTACTGAGATGTAGAGGGGAGATGTGGCGGGAACGAGCCCGAGTTCGCCGGCGCGCTTTTCGATGCGTGCGAGCGAGGTCAAGCGTGCAACGTCGGACTCCACGAGCGCGATCTCGCCCTCAAGGCGGACCTGCTGGGCCTGGAGTTCCTGGACTTCGAAACCACGGCTCGTGGTCGAACTGTTCTGGAGGACCGGGAGCATCGCGCTGACGGATGCGAGAGTGATCGCTCCGAGCACCCACCAGTTGATGGCGCGAACGGGCGCTGGAAGGGGGACGGTGCCCCGGAATGGACGTTGAATCGTTGCCATGGGGAACCCCTTTCTTCCACCGGTGACCGGGATGAGCAATGCCAGGGGGCGCTGGCAATTGCGGCGTTAGATGGCGATTCGCTCCGCCGCGCGGACGACAGCGCTTCGTGCGCGGGGGTTCCGCGCAACCTCCTCGTCGCTCGGCCGGAGGGCACGATTGTTGACCATGCGCAGCGTCGCGACGTGGCCACATCGGCAGACCGGGATCGCAGGAGGGCAGAGGCACTGGGTTGCTTCCCGCCGCAAATACTGTTTTACTTTTCGATCTTCGAGAGAGTGGAAACTGATGACCACGAGGCGGCCGCCATGGCGATCCGAGTTGTGGTCAGCGTTTCCAAAGTAGCCGAGCAGACTGTGGGCGAGCGGAAGAACTATGTCTAAGCTGTCGAGTTCGCCGTTGACATAGATCCGGAGCGCAAGAAAAGCCCTGGTGGCGGGGTGAATTTGGGTTCGGCCTCTCACGCCCCCCACAGCCTGCTCAGCGGCTCTGGCTAATTCCCAGGTTGTCGTGAGCGGTCGTGATTCCACGATCACCCGCGCCAGCCTGCGGGACTTGCGTTCCTCTCCATATTGAAAGAAGAGGTCGGCAAGGGACGATTCCGTCCAGGTGTTCAAAATCTCGGCGGCAGTAACGCCACCGGATGTCGGGTCCATCCGCATATCCAGCGGGCCTTCCTTCCCGAACGCGAAGCCACGCTCCGCTGTATCGAGCTGGAAGGAGCTGATCCCGAGGTCCATGAGGACCCCGTCGACCTGTGCGAAGCCTGCTTCCGCAGCCAACCGGTCGATGTCGCGGAAGTTTCCGCGAGCGAAGCTGACTCGCCTCCCAAACGGTGTCAGCCTCGTTCGCGCAAACTCCAGCGCATCGCCATCCTGGTCGATGCAGAGCAAACGGCCGCCAGGGCCGATGCGATCGGCGATTGCCTCCGAATGACCACCAAGGCCAGTCGTGCAATCGATGAACGTCCCGCCTTCGCGGACGTCCAGCAGGTCCAGGCATTCTTCGAGCATGACGGGGATATGGGAGGGGCGTGTAGATGTCATAACGACCACGTTACGCCCCCTGTCCACGTGCGGCACGCTTGCGCGCCGCGAGTTCCTGCGTCAGTTCGTCGCGAGCGGCCATGCGAGCCGCGCGGCGACTCTCCCACTCGTCCACATCCCATATTTCGAGAAATTCTCCCGCGCCCAACACGAGCAGGTCCTTGCCAAGGCCGGCCCAATCGCGTAAAGGTTGTTCTATGGTGATGCGGTTCTGCCCGTCCTTCTTCTGTTCGAATGCGAATTCCCAGAAATCGCGTCGCGCTTCCTGCCCGATTGGGTCGTCGTCGAGGAGTTCGATGTCCTCCCGCGCCTTCTCGAAACTGTCCAGCGTGTACACGATTACGCACGGGGCTCCAGGCCTGCGGCTCAGCACTGCCCCAAGGTCGAACGCGTCCTTGAACCGCGCGGGAATCGGCATGCGACCCCGTTCGTCCAGCTTGCAGCGTTCGGTTCCTCCGAGTAGCAATTGCCTTGGTCCCCCTGGATCCCGGTGGTTTGCAGGTTGGATTCCCCCAAATCTGGGAGAACTCACCCACTAGCCCCCAAGTGCCCCCGAAGAGTACCCACCGCTGCACCGGCGTGTCAACACAGAAACACGCCTTATTTCCAAGCGCCATGTGTCACCTGCGTGAACTCTTGCGCTCCGAACCGCGCGCGTGGTCTCTGCGCGTTTCCCTGCCCGCCCGCTACACTGGTCCTATGGTCCAGATAGCAATCCTCGTCGCCTCCGATAAGGGCGCGGTTGGCCTCCGTGACGACACGAGCGGCGCCGCCATCGATGCCCGCTGCCGCGAAGCCGGCCACGAGGTGGTCGCCTGGAGCGTCCTCCCGGATGACCGCCAGGCGATCGCCAAACAGCTCGCCGCCTGGTGCGACACGAACGCCGCGCGCATCGTCATCACGACCGGCGGCACCGGCCTCGGCCCGCGCGATGTCACTCCCGAAGCGACCCGCGACATCGCCGAGCGCGACGTGCCCGGCATCCCGACCCTGCTCGCCTTCGAAGGGCTGAAGAAGACGCCCTTTGCCGTGCTCTCGCGCGGAATTGCCGTGACCCGCGGCCAAACGCTGATCATCAACCTGCCCGGAAATCCGAAGGCCGTGAACGAAGGCCTCGACGTGCTCCTCCCGCTGCTCGAACACGCTGGCCGCGTCCTCGGCGAGCCGGTCGAGCACCGCACGGACGCCGATACCGGCCACGCCCTCCGTGCCGAACTCGCCGAGTCGGACAATCCCGGCGATTCCCCCAATTTCACCCAAACCGGCGAGCCCGCTTGAGAATCGACATCCTCACCCTCTTCCCGCAGGCGTTCGCCGGTCCCCTGGACGTCTCGATCCTGCGACGCGCCCAGGCTGCGGGACTCTTCTCGTTGCATTACCACAACATCCGCGAGCACGCGCCCGGGCCTCATCACGCGGTCGACGACTACCCTTTCGGTGGCGGCCAGGGCATGGTCCTCCGCGCGGACATCCTCGAACGTGCCTGGTCCGCGATGGCCGCCGAGGACGAGGCGCCGCCGCATACCATCTATATGTCGCCCGCCGGACGAAAGCTCGACGACCGGCTGGCGCGCGAACTGTCGACCTACCCGCGGCTCGCCTTCGTCTGCGGCCGCTACGAAGGCGTCGACCAGCGATTTATCGACCGCCACGTCGATCGCGAGGTCTCGGCGGGCGATTTCATCGTCACCGGCGGCGAACTGCCGGCGATGCTCACGATCGATGCGCTCGTTCGCCACATTCCCGGCGCGCTGGGCGATGCCGAGTCGCCAGAGGACGAATCCTTCGCGGACGGCCTGCTCGAACACCCACAGTACACGCGCCCGGCTTCGTTCGAGGGGATGGACGTGCCCCCGGTGCTGCTCGGCGG
>JBBSKE010000052.1:0-13664 GCA_038256595.1 Tepidiformales bacterium
CTTTTTTGGGGGGGGTGGTTCCCCCCCCCCCCCCCCGGCCATTCCGCCCCCCCCCGGTTCTTTTTTACCCCCATGGGGGGGGCCTTATCAATTAACCCCCCCTTGCCCCCGCGCCGATTCTTTGCGTCTCGCGCACGATATAAATGAACTGGAATCGCGAGGCCGATTACTTCCTCCAGATGATCATGGGGCCAGGTGTTGTTCGCGCCGCTGATTTTGTCTGCGCGCGCGTGAACCCGTAAGCTTCCCGCCGGGCAGCCCGCCCGGGAGACGCGCATGTACGAAGTCGATGGCATCAAGCTCGAACGCAACGGTGGAGTTGCCACCATCACTCTGAATCGGCCCGAAAAGCTGAACGCGATCACCTGGGACATGGTGGTCTGGCTCTGCGATACGGTTGAGGAACTCGGCCGCGACGTTGAGGTTCGCGCCATCGTCATCACCGGCGCCGGGCGCGCATTTTCCTCCGGCGACGACATTGTTGGCGGCATGGGCGAGCGCCCGTACCGTGAATCGCTCAGCTTCGAACGCGGACCGCACTTCCGGCTCGTAAAGACGTTCCTTTCCTGCCCCAAGCCGATCATCGCCGCGCTGAACGGCCGCTGCCACGGCGCCGGCTGGGTCATCGCCCTCTCGTCCGACTTCCGGATCGCGCGCACCGACGTGCTCATCGGCGACATTCGCGCGGGGAAGGCGATCTTCGCGAACCAGGGCGTCGGCCTGCTGCTCCCGCGCCTCATCGGCCAGTCCCGCGCGATGGACCTCCTCATGACCGGCCGGGTCATCGACGCAACTGAAGCCGAGCGCTACGGCATCATCGCGCGCCTCTGGAGCCCAGAGACTTTCGAGACCGAGCTCGCGGCGTTCGTCAACGAACTCGCGACCGGACCGACCCGCAACTACGCCGCCTGGAAGCTGAGCGTGAATCGCTCGGTCCTGATGGAACACGAAGCCTACGGGGACTGGGAGCGGATGTTGAACCTCGCGGTCGCCGATTCGGAGGACACGAAGGAGGGCGTGACCGCTTTCCGCGAGAAGCGCCCGCCGCAGTTCACGGGACGGTAGCGCCTCTCTGGACGTGCGTGTCTGTTGTGCGGCGATCCGCAACGGTGTAGTGTCGAAAGCCGACCGGAGCCAGCGTCGCCGATGGCCGGGCGGGCCAAATCGGCGATTCGCAGACCGGCACAGGGGACGCCTTGACCGACACTCTCGCACCCTCCGCAGCGACACTTTCGCATGAGGCGCACGTCGCCAACGTTCAGCAACGCACGATTAAGACGCTCATCGCGAGCCAGGTTTGCGGCGGCGTCGGGCTCGTTTCGGGCATCTCGGTGACGGTCTTGCTGGCGAACGAACTTTCGGGCAGCAAGACCGTAGCCGGGCTGACGGCAGCCTGTCTCTCTATTGGTGGCGCGGCGGTTTCCTTCCCGCTGGCGAAATTCATGTCGCAGCATGGCCGGCGCCCGGGCCTCGTGCTCGGGTACCTCGTCGGCGCGACGGGCACGATGCTGGCGGCGCTTTCCGCTATCACCGGGATCTACCTGATTCTCCCATTCGCCGTCTTCCTCATCGGTTCGGCGAGCGCGGCCAACCTCGCGACGCGGTACGCAGCCGCCGACCTGGCGAAGGAGGACCGCCGCGCGAGCACCATCGGGCTCATCGTCTGGGCGAGTACGATCGGCTCCGGGTTCGGGTCACTGTTCTCGTTATCGTTGCTCGACCCCGCTGGTCAGAGACTCGGGCTGGCTGAATATGCCGGTTCCTATCTCGTGGGCTCGATTCTGCTGCTCACGGCTGCGGGCATCGTCGCCGTGCGGCTCCGGCCCGACCCCCTGGTGGTCGCGGGCGGCGTCCGCCAGGCGACCCAGCCGCGCCTGCCCTTCACGCGCTCGATGGGTCTCATCATCGCCAATCCGCGAGCCCGCATCGCCGTCATCGCGATGGCGATCAGCCAGGCCGTGATGGTCGGAACGATGACCCTGACACCGCTCCACATGCAGGATGGCGGACAGGGCGGCACGGCGATTTCGGTCATGCTCTTCTCGCACATCATGGGGATGTACCTGCTCTCGCCGGTCGTGGGCGTGCTCGCCGACCGCTTTGGGCGCTACCCGATGCTGCTGGCGGGCGGCATTCTCTGCATCGTAGGCGCTACCACTTCGGGCATGACCCCGGCGAGCGGCTTCTTAGGGATAACGGTGGGCCAGGCGATGATTGGCCTCGCCTGGTGCCTCGGCTTCATCTCGGCGAGCGGCCTCCTGACCGAATCGTTCCCGGTTTCGCAGCGAGCGAGCGTGCAGGGCGCCGGCGACCTTTGCATGGCGGCCTGCGGGGCGATCGCGGGTGTCTCGGCCGGGGCGATCGTCGCCGCACGCAGTTACACCGACCTGAACGTCGCGGCCGGCTCACTGGGCGTCCTTTTGGTCCTCCTAGTGATTTATGCTGCCGCGTCGGCCAGGAACCAGCCGGCCGTCGCCCCCGCAAGCTGACGTTGGGCCGTCGCCGTTGGGCCGCGAGCAGGCACGGCGGCGAGTCTGGCTGAGTTTTGGAAGGATGGCGCTGGAGTGACTGAGAACCCGCAGCGCTGGCTGTTTTCGAGGTCCTGGTTCGGCTGGCTGGCGATGGGATTGGCGCTGGCCGCCGTCATTAACGCGGGCTGGTGGGTGGTGCTTGCCAACCCGCTCGATTCGGCGCCGAGCGGAGACGAAGTCACCATTCCCGACGGCACCGCGGCCGCAATCCAGGCTGGAACCCCGTTCTTGTTCGCGCCAGAACGGTTGGCACTTCGCCCGGGTGGCCGGATGCGAGTCGTTAACGAGGACTCGGTCGCTCATACGGTCGGCGCGACCTCGATCCCGCCGGGCGCGACCGGCGACGTCGTGGCATCCGAGAGCGGCGAACTTAGCTGCACCATCCATCCCGAGGGGCACATCGAGATCACGCTCGGATCGCGGCCGCCGCTCCTCGGCATGGGCATCCTCGCCGGGGGCGCCTGTCTCGCGACGCTGGTGGCGGGGTGGACCCTTCGGCCCACTCCGCCCGCCTGAACAGCAATCTACTCGAGCTCCGTGAACCGCCAGCGCCAGGTTCCTCCGTAGGCTGGCGACGGATCCGTATATTCCGCATCGAGAACGAATGTTCCGCCTTCATCCTTCATCGGCGTCTTGGTCAGCCCGCCGTTCCAGGTGACCGGGATGACCGGCCACACCATCTGCCACGTGCTGTCCTCGCAGATGACGTCGAAGGTCGAGTCCCGGACGGAGCCCCCCACGTGGACATAGTAGGTCAACAGCTCTCGGTCTATGGTTATGTCGCCGGTAATGCTATTCGTCCCGCCCGGCTGGTCGAGTGTCATTGTCCCGCTGGGCGGGCATCCACCCGGCCACATCCCAGAGACGTGCCAGGTCGCGGTGCCGGTTTCGACCAGGTCGTAGAAGTCATAGCGATCGCCCGGGCGATCGCTTTCCGAGCGGTCGAATCGCATGTTATCGACGGTGATGGTGAAGGTTGCATCGAAATACGTGACCTCGGCGGACGCGCTGCCGGTCCAGCCCTTGCACCCGAGCGGCGAGGCAACGAGCGTGCCGTCACCGACCTCGAACTTGTGGCTGCGGTCGATGTAGTTCGAGTTAGTGATGATGATCACGAGCTCTTCGACATCCTCTTCGGGCTTATCGAGACAGAAGGAGGGCCGGGCGATCTCGGTCCAGTCGCGTGGTTGCGCCTCCCAGGCGCCGTTGATTTTCAGCAATGCCTGCACCTTCGCATACTCTTCGCCGGAGCCCGCAAACGGATTCAGGAAGGTGAGGGTCCCGACGCCCGCCACGACTTCGAAGTGATAGTGATCTTGCTGCATGTACCCGAGTGCGGTCGGGACCGGGTAGGAGATCGGCTGGTCCGCTACTTCGACCGCCATATCCTTCCAGGTCGCCATCGCCCAGATCTGGTCGAGTTCGGTAAACTCGTCGAATGGTTCGCGATTCCAGTTATAGAGCGCGGACTTCGCCCACTGCTCCTTAATACCACCGACTCCAGAGATCGCGGTCTGAACCGCCATCAGCGAATTCGCGTGCTCGCTCGAATCCCAGGTGTCACGCACGGCATATTCCATGTTCTCGATGTGCTGGAGGTAGTACCAGAAGAGGTAGGAGCCATACTGTCGCGGTTCCTTGTAGCCCCATTCGGCAAGCGAAGTTTGCAGCTGATCGAGATATTTCGCGCCGAATCCGTGCTCGCCATTGACCTTCGGATAGAGCCAGCTTTCCACCCAGGTAGACGTGGACTCCATAAGCCAGCGGTAGTCCAGGCAATCTCCTACGGCATAGGTGAACTGCACCGAATGCATGAATTCGTGAGCGACCGTCGAATAAAACGCTGGCGTTAAGGGTACCCGGGAGTTCAGGACCATATACGTCGGGGTTTCATCGCAGCGAATCCTGCCAGTTGCATCTTCGAGGGGAGAGACCCAGCCGAGGACGGGCTTCTTGCCGTCGTCTCCCGGGGCGTTGTGGACGAGATAGATGTCGTACTTCCCATCGCCACCGGAGTTCGGGTAGCCAGCATCCGACAGCGGTGCATGGTCGTGGCCCATGTAGTCGAGCAGTTCGGGCCAGATCTTCGTCTCCATCTCGGCGAGAACGCCTGCCGCCTTGGCCGCATCTTCAGGACGTTTCGTCTGCCACCAGACTTTGATATTGGCGTTGCTGACGGTCTCCCACTGGACCGCTTGCGCCTGGAATCCTGGTTCCTGCGTCCAGCTCCCTTCGGCCGCCGGCGGCACTATGTAGGGCTGGAGGGCGGCACGCTCGGAGGGGGAAAGTGTGGGCCAGGCGATCGCGATCTCGTGGAAAATGGTCGTCTCGTGATCGTCGCCGGCGGGACCCCGGTACTCGGACGGGAGGGCATCGTCGCCGAGATCGGAATAGACGTGATAGAGCAGCGCCTCGCCCTTCGTGATCTTCCCGGCGGCGAAGGCGGCTTGGATGCGCTCTGTCGATGTTGGCCCAGCGTCTTTTGCCTCGCCAATGGCCGGACAGCCGCCCGGGAGTTCGACCGGCAGGCCCGCGAAGTGACGCCGCAGGAGCTGCATATCCTCGAGCCCGGGGGTCCCGTTGCAGTTCACGTCGCCCGCGGTGGCGAGACAGCTGCCGCCCGGCAACCCTGCCAACGCGCGCATCCCAGCCTGCACGTCGGTGAGCGCCACGCTCGAATCGCAGTCGATATCGCCAGACACGATAGTGGCAGCCACTGCGGGCGTGGGAGCGACGAAATGGCCGTTGCCGGACACAGTGAGCGTAACTCCAAGGACGAGAGCGACAGCGAGGCCGCTGAGAAAAGTGCGCATTGGACGAACCCCTGGCTTCTTCATTTCAGCGTACGAAGCAGCGCAGAGAGTTCGGCAGGCCAATCAGCGGGATGCTCGTCTCCCCAGAACGAGGGAGCGAGCGAGCGTCACAGGCGTGCGGAATTGACGACCAGCGGTTCCGCTGCTCAAATGAGCCAATCGGACAACGGGGAGAACAGCGCATGTTGAAGCCTATCCAACTCGGGAAGAACAGCGGACTTCGCGTGTCGCCGCTCTGTCTTGGAACCATGAACTTCGGCGAGCCCGGCCGCGGCCACCAGGGCGACTGGACGCTCGGACCAGACGACGCCCGCCCGATTTTCAAGGCGGCGTTGGACGCGGGAATGTTCTACTTCGACTGCGCGGACACCTATGGCATCGGCGCCTGCGAAAAGGTCGTTGGCGCACTCCTGAAGGAACTCGCGCCGCGCGACGAATATGTCCTCGCCACGAAGGTCGCGATGCCGATGGGCAAGGGCGCGAACCAGGGCGGACTCTCCAGGAAGCACATCATGGAAGGCGTGGACGCCAGCCTGAAGCGCCTCGGCCACGACTACATCGACCACCTCGTCATCCACCGGCACCCCCACGGTGTCCGCGGCCACGCCGAGGTGCCGATCGAAGAGACGATGGAGGCGCTGCACGACGTCGTGAAAGCGGGCAAGGTGCTCTACCTCGGCGCCTCCTCGATGTTCGCCTGGCAGTTCGCGGAGCTGCAGTTCACGGCCCAGATGCACGGCTGGACGAAGTTCATCTCGATGCAAAACCACTACAACCTCATCTATCGCGAGGAAGAGCGCGAGATGAACCCGTATTGCGCGAAGACCGGCGTGGCCCTCACGCCATGGTCGCCGCTTGCCCGCGGGATTCTCGCCGGCGCCTACAAGGGCGGCTTCGACCAGGGCTCGACCGACCGCTCGAAGGGTGGCGACCGGGTTCGCACCGAGGGCCTCTATCGCGGCGAAATGGACTTCCAGATCGCGGACCGCGTGGTCGAAGTGGCAACGAAGTACGAGAAGGCGCCCGCCCAGATCGCGCTCGCCTGGCTCATGAGCAAGCCGGATGTGGTGGCCCCAATTGTCGGCGTCTCGAAGCTCACGCAGCTCGAGCAGCTCATCGCGGCAACCAATATCACGCTCGCCGAAGAGGACATCACGTATCTCGAAGAGCTATATAAGCCGGTCGAAAATCTGCTGTCTCTCGGTTACTCGTAAGAGGAAATAGAAGATAGAAGAAAGAAGATAGGATATAGCCGAGGCCAGCGGTGGCATCCCATTTGGTGGACCATGACGCATCATTGGGAGGCGTACAGGTAGTGGAAGGCGTACTATTCGCAATTGTAGTCGGCCTAATCGTAGGCGGAACAGTTCGCGCAATCGTGTGGCTCAAGGGCTACAAGGTTGAAATTAAGAAAAAGTAATTCCTAGTTTCCTATTTCCTACTTACTATTTCCTATTACCGGCCAGGCGCGGCGACGACTTCTTCGATGACCGGTACGGGGACCGGTGCTGGTATGGGGAGCGGCGGGCGGGCCATTCGGCGCATCGCGATGAAGCCGCTGGCGATCACGATGAGCGCGCCACATCCGCAGGCAACCAGCGATGCACGCTCGCCGACGGCGTCAGCGAGGACGCCAATCGGGTACGAGGCGATGCTGCTCATCCCGAACGACATCATCGTGACGGACATCACGCGGCCATAGAATTCGGGAGCACAGACGCGCATCAGGTTGACGTTATTCAATAGCTGGAAGGCGCTGGAGAACGCGCCGACGGCAACCATCGCCACAAGCGCGAAGGCGATGTTCGGCGCTGCCGCGAGGCCGAAGATGCTCAGGCCGAGCAATACGCCAACGATGATCATGAGCGAGCGCGTGGTCCGCGCGGTGTTCGCGGCGAGAAACAGGGTAACCACCAGCCCGCCGATTGCCGCGGCGCCATGGAGCACACCAAGTTCCTTCGAAGACCGCCCGAGTTCGTACTTCAGGAAGCCAGGGAGCAGGGTCTGGTAGGAGAACGCCGTGATCACGGTGCCGACGAAGAGGAACGCGAGCAATCGCAGCTCCGGCGTCTGCCAGATGTAGCGCACGCCCGCGAGCAGGTCGCCGACGACGGAACGGCCGCTCGGTTTCGCGGGGGCGCTGGGAGGCATCAGCCAGAGCATGCCCACAACCACCACAAAAGCGCCGGACATGAACAGGTACGTCCCGCCGCCACCGATGAACGAGATAGCGACAAGGGCGCCGACGAGAAATGGCCCGAAGACGCGCGTGCTGTTCATCGCAATCTGCTGGAGGGCGATGCCGTTCGAAAGCTGCGGGCCCGTGAGCAGTTCGCCGATCCAGGCCTGGCGCGTCGGACCCATGATCGCAAAGGCGCTGCCGAGGAAGAGCGTCGAGATGACAAGCAGCCAGATGGTGATGTGGCCGGTGACTATGAGGATGCCGACGACTGCGAAAATGATGCCGATCACCGATTGGCTGACGAGTAGGAGCTTGCGCTTCGAGAGCCGGTCGCCGAGTGCGCCGCCCAGGGGCCCGAGCGTGACCATGGTGATCCCGGTGCCGAGCGCTACGAGGCCGACGGAGCTGTTCTTGCCCGTGAGGTCGAAGGCGACGATGCCCTGGACCACGTTTTTCATGGCAAATGTGAGCTGGGCGAACAGCGTACCGAAGAAGAGCAGGCGAAAATTCCGATTCTCAAGCGCGAGAAAGGTGGTTTGCGCCCAACGCGTTAACACCCCGCTAAACTACGCCCGTTCTGGGCGCTTCGGCAACCCTGTTCGCGAAAAATCCGGTTTCAGAACTGGCACGAAATCGCGGACTGGGCGCCTCACGGACCGTTCGGCTCGTAAACCGCCAAGCGTGCAGACTACGCACGCAAACTTCAACGAGGAGACCAACGTGAAAGACTTCAAGGGCAAGGTCGCAGTCGTAACCGGCGCGGCCAGCGGCATGGGGCTCGCTTTCTCCCACAAATTCGCCGAAGAGGGCATGAGCGTTGTCCTCTCCGACATCGAAGCCGAGCCGCTGTCGATGGCCGAATCTGCCATCAAGGCGAAGGGCGGCGACGTTATCGCCGTGCGCACGGATGTCATGAGCGAAGCCGACGTCAATCGCCTCGCCGATGTCGCCTTCGAGCGCTACGGCAACGTCCACATCGTCTGCAACAACGCTGGCGTGGCCGCGACTGCTGCGACGCTCCGTTCGCGGCCCTGGGAGACGCCGCTCGCCGACTGGGAGTGGACCTTCGGTGTGAACTTCATGGGCGTGCTCTACGGGATTCGCGCCTTCATCCCGCGGATGCTGGAGAACGGCGACGAGGGCCACATCGTCAACACCGCCTCGATGGCCGGCCTGCTCACCGGCGCGAACCCGTACAACGTCTCGAAGCACAGCGTCGTCTGCCTGACCGAGGGCATCTATAAGGAATTCAAGGGGATGGGCGCGAAACTCTCCGCGTCGGTGCTCTGCCCCGGGCTGATTAACACGGCCATCCTCGACGCCGAGCGCAACCGCCCGGCCGAACTCGGCGGGCCGACGGACAGAGCCGCCCTCCGCCCCGAATTGCAGCAGTTCGCCGCCGGGTTCGAAGCCGCTCTCAGGGCCGGGTACGAGCCGGAAGAAGTCGCGCGGCAGGTGTTCGAGGCGATTCGTGACGACAAGTTCTACATCTTCCCGGCGCAGGAGGGTGTGCTCGCCTCGGTTCGCGAGCGCATGGAGGGCATCATCGAGCAGCGAAACCCGGCGGCCGTTTAGCGCGAGAAGGCCGCGGTCTCCCGTCAGGCGAGGGAGACTGCGGCTCGTTTCGGCGATGGGATTGCCCCGGCAGACCGCAGGGCGTCCAGCTGCGCGTCACTCACGCCGACTTCACGCAGGACTTCCTCCGTGTGCTCGCCGAGGCCGGGCTCCTGGCGCTCGATTCGAACTGGCGTCCGGGCGAATCGAACTGCCGGACCGGCCTGCCCAAGGATGCCATATCGCTCGGTCGGCACCTCGATGCGCGTGCCGTTCGCTCGGAACTGGGGGGTCTCGTGGAGAAACCTCGCGGCATCGGCGACAGCGTTGGCCGCTGGTATCCCGGCTGCCGCGAGGTCTGCGAGCCATTCCGCGGTGTTCCGTGAGGCAAAGGTCGCCTCGGCTCGCACCGGCTCGAGCGAACCTGCGCCGCCGAGCAGGTCCTGCAGCGCCTGCGTTGCTCGCGCGCTGATGGCGGAGACGAAGAGCCAGCCGTCGGCGGTTGGGTAGATGCGATGGCACGGGCCGAACCCATACTGGCCATGGTCGAGTTCCGGGGATGGCGGTTTGCCTTCGTATCCAACGAACGCGTCGGCGCCAACATAGGCCGTGGCGCCAATCATTGCGATGTCGATTTGCTGGCCGATTCCCTGGGTCTCGAGCACGCGAATTCCGAGCGTGACTGCGGTCGCCGCCGCAAGGCCAGTCGAAATGTCGGCGATGGTGATGCTCACGGGTGGGTTGCCCGCACCCGCCTGCATCGACGAGAGGCCGGAGAGCGCCGTGATGGAAGCGTCGTAACCGCCGCGATGGGCTCGCCCGCCCTGGCCGCCGAACGCTGTGACACGGCAAACGATGATCTTCGGGTTGATTCGCTTGAGCTGCTCATAGCCAAGTCCCAGCCGCTCTTCGACGCCCAGCCGGTAGTTGTAGATGACCACGTCGGACTCGCGCACGAGCCGCTCCAGGACGTCGTCGCCGCCGGGCTGCTTCAATTCGAGGACGACGCTGCGCTTGTCCCGGTGGAGCAAGCGGAAGACGAACGGGGCGGACATCCGGAAATCGTCGCCGGTCGCCGGTTCGACCTTCGTGATATCGGCGCCAAGGTCGGCGAGCAGATGCGCGCCCATGGGGCCAGAGAGGAAGGCGGTGAAATCGAGCACGCGCACCCCGTCGAGTGGACCGCGGGCGTTTCGCGGAAGCGACGGCTGCGAGGCCGGCGGCGGCGGCAGGTTCTGCCAGTCTCGGAGCAAGCCCGCCGCCTCGCCGGGTGGCCGCGCGACCGCTTCGGCGGGCCGCACCTCGCCAGGAGTCGCTGAGAACTGGCCGAGGACACCGGGCTGGACCATTCGGCCGACGACCGGGTCGTCGACCGCGACGGCGTGCCCGTTCGCCCAGAGCTGACCCAGTTGCCGGAAATCGTCGATAGCCTGGGCTGGCTCGGCGGGCACGGCGTGGGCGTCCATCAGCTCCATCCATTCCTGGAGTGGCTTCTTCTTGAACGTGTCCCAGAGGATGCGCAGGAGTTCGTCGCGGTCGGCCTCGGTCGCGAAGAAGTTCGGCACGCCGGCGAATCGCTCGTCGCCGAGCAGCTCCGAAAGACCCATCACCTCGAGCGCCCGGTAGGCGAGGGCCGGGGTCCATGCCGCCATGCTCAGCCAGCGGCCGTCGGCGCATTCGTTCTGGTTGAACAGCGGCCGGATTCCGCGAGGGTCGGGCGTTATCGCGCGCGGGACCGGGAAGTCCTCGGGGTGCCGCTCGGGCGCCCAGAGGAGGAAGGAGCGGTTCACGAGGAACGCTGCATAGAGACTCGTATCGACCTGTTGGCCGCGGCCGCTGAGGTCACGCTCGCGGAGGGCGGCGAGGATGCCCTGCACGCTGGAGAGCGCGGCCCCATACGAGGCGAGCGGAGGCGCGAGGAATACCGGGCCGGGACGGTGGCCGCCGTTCGCCGCCTGGCTCATCGAGCCCGAGATCGCCTGGACGATTCCATCAGCGGCGGGGAGGTCGCGGTACGGCCCGGTCCAGCCGAAGCCGGTGATGGTCGCGAAAATCACGCGCGGATTGGCCCACGAGAGTGCGTCGTAGGAGAGGCCCCAGCGCTCGGCGGTCGTGGGCCGGACACCACAGAGGACGACGTCGGCATGCCGCACCAGCTCCAGGACACTCGCGCGCTCGGCGGGGATGTCGAGGTCGAGCGCGATACGACGTTTGCCGCGGCTGTAGAGCCGTTGGCCGGCCTCGTTGAGGTACGAATCGCCAGCCGGGTCTTCGACGCAGAGGACATCCGCGCCGTGGTCAGCTAGCACCATCCCGGCGAGCGCACCGGCCATGCCCCGCGAGATTTGCAGCACTTTCAGACCCGCACAAGCCCGGCTCATCGCCGCACCTCCAGCCATTCAGCGCGACTATACCTGACATTCATGCGAGTGAAACCCTTGAGCGTGGGCAGGCTACATCGCGGCGATGGCGCCCCGGGCGTGCAGGCGGGCGATGTCTGCAGCCGTGTAGCCGAGAATGCCTTCGAGCACCTTCTGCTCGTGTTGCCCGACCAGCGGCGCCGGGCGAAGGACAGGTGGAGTGCGGCTATAGAGCGTCGCCGGGCCGTCATACGGCGTAGGGCCCATGACCGGGTGGTCGAGGGTGACGAAAAAGCCCCGATGCTGGATCTGCGCGTCCTCATAGAGGTCGCTTGGGCGCATGACGACCGCGGCGGGCACCCCGGCAGCCTGCAGACGCTCCACCAGCACGAACGGCTCCTGTTCCGCGCACCAGGCGTCGAGGGCGGCGTCGATGGCCGAATCGTTCGCGTGGCGCATCGCGAGGGAATCGAATTCGTCGCCGGAAAGCGCATCGAGGGGCGCGACCGACCGAAGTGCACGCCAGTGCTCGGCCGTTTCGCAGGCGAGGGCGATATAACGCTCGGTCCCCGCGACTTTGTAGACGCCGTGCGGGCTGGCAGTCGCCGATTCGTACCCGGCAGGACCGGCGAGGCGCCCGTTGACGGTGTAATCGAGCACGAGCGGCTCGATAAAGTGGATCCCCGCCTCGACCTGCGAGAGGTCGATGTGCTGACCGAGGCCGGTGCGGTCGCGATACTCAAGGGCGGCAGCAACCGAGGCAACGCCGAAGCGGGGGGCGATGAAGTCGGTGTAGGCACCCCAGGGAGAAGCGGGCGCGCGGTCCGGCCAACCGGTGACCGCGTAGAGGCCGGAGAGCGCCGCGCCCTGCGAGCCGTAGCCGCCATAGGTCTTCTGGGGGCCGGTCTGGCCGCGGAGGCAGGTGCTAAAGAGCACGAAACCGGGCTTCTTCTTCGAGATTTCGGCGAAATCGAAGCCCATACGCGCGAACGAGCCCGCAGTGAAGCTTTCGAGGGCGACATCGCACCAGTCGAGCAGTTTGTGGGCGACCTCGCGGCCCGCTTCGCTCGCAAGGTCAAGATTCAGGCCCAGCTTCGAGGAGTTGAAGTTCGCCATGAACTGGGCGCGGTCGAGGCCGGGGATGTTGTCCTTGAACGGCGGGATGGTGCGCAGGAGGTCCGGCCGGGCCGGCGATTCGATCCGGACAACGGTCGCGCCGTGGTCCGCGAGCGCCTTGCCGACAATCGGGCCGACACCAACCCAGGCAAAATCGGCGACCTTGAGCCCTTCGAACGGCCGCTTGAGCCGCCCCGAGCGGGTACGCGGCTCCTGTGCGGCCGCGAAGGTTGCGAGGATGGCCTGGTCAGCGCCGAGGGCTGGCGACGGTTGCGGTGGCAGCAGCGGCGAGCGCGACATGCGAAGTGGCACGCCCGGCCGGAGGTGGCCTTCGAACTCCGTCCAGTACTCGCGGAAGGCGAGTTGCGGGTCTTCGAGGAGGCCCTTCACGGTGAAGCAGGGCGCGAGAAGGAGCGCCTGCTCGGTGCCCATCTGCATCAGGTCGTGTTGGGTGTGGCCTTCGAAGAACGCGGCGGCGGCGGCGAGGGCGCGCTGCACCTCTTCGAGCGGGAGTTTGCCGGCCATGAACTCGAGCGCCCACATTGACCAGTCGCGCGTGAGAATCTCCGGGTCGGCTTTGTCCTCGGCAACGGCCCAGGAGAGCACCGTCTGCATCGGCGAGCTGCCCACGCGTCCGCCCGCGAGCACGCAGGTGATGTAGCCGTCGGCGCACTTCCAGATTTGCGGCAGGATGCCGGCCGGGCCAGCGGGCGTGTTCATTCGCGTTTCGCCACTGTTCGGAGGGTCACCGCCGGTGACCTGCGGGTATCCAGTGGCGTTCATCAGCGTCCAGACCATCGTCGTTTGCATGGAAACGTCGAGGTACTGGCCCTCGTTGGATTCGCCGCGGGCACGAAGGGCCAGCAGCGAATCGGCCGCCGCCTGGATACCGGCGTGGAACGACGCCTGGGGATAGCCGATTGGCACGGGCGGACGATCGCGGTCGCCCTGGAGGCCGAGGAGGCCACTCGCCGCTTCGAGGGTGAGGTCCGTCGCTGGCGAATGGGCGTCCGGACCGTCCTGGCCGTAGGGAGTGACGGACGTGTAGATAATCCCGGGATTGATGGCGCGAACTGCGTCGTAGCCGAGGCCGAGTTTCGCCATTTCA
>JBBSKE010000053.1:0-13581 GCA_038256595.1 Tepidiformales bacterium
CTGGTCCATCGTCCAAAACATACTCGCCCACATGCGAGCCCTGACCTCAAGCGAGACCACACCAGCGGCCGAGGCGTCCTCGACGTCCTCGGCCATGGCACGCAGACCTGCCCAGAGCGACGCAGCCGCCACATGCCCGGACGCCAGTACGTACTGGATGTCCGGCCGATCGCGATACGGGGTATAGGTGAGCCGAGGAGACTGCGTCGCGATGAGGCGCGTCGCCTCTTCAACGGCTCGACGGGCGATACCGACAGCAATCGCTGCATTGGTGATTGGTGATGCGGCGCCGAACGGCCATTTCGAGGAGCGTGATTCTACCTTCGGGTCCCGCATGCTGAAGATCGAAGGTGCGAAGCCATCCGCGACGAACGCATTGGACGCTGTCACCGCATGGCTGCCAGTCCCTCGCATCGCCGATGCCGAGTCCCAAGTCGATTCGACCACGAGTTCCGAAACCGGGATCACGAAAATGCGCGTATCCGGGAAGTCGCCGACTTTCCGCGGTTCGCCATTTTCGTAGGCAATGCCATTCAGCCAGGCGAATGGCGCATCCAGGATTCCTGTCACGAACTGCCAGCGCCCCGAGACGCGGTAGCCTCCATGCACAGGCGTGCCCACTCCGCCCGCGATCGCGGAATAACCGAATGGACCAGCCGCTCCGGCCGCCAATGTTTGCCGCTCAGCCTCTCCCAGGAAAACGATGTTGCGAGCGAGAGCGAAGGAGTTTCCTGCATGCCAGGCGATTGTCGGGTCGGAGTACCCGAGCTCTTCGAACACCGCCATCGTCTCCGGAAACGAGGCATCTGCACCCCCAAGCTCGGCGGGCGCCACCATCGTAAAGACGCCCGCATCGCGGCAGGCTTCCAGGACGGCCGGGGCCATCCTCGCGTTTTCGCTCGCCCAGAGACGGTGCTCCTCGATGAGGGGCCGCAATTCGCGCACGCGCGCGAGGGTAGGTTCGGTGTCAACGGTTGCTGTTGCGCTCACTTTCTCGTCTCCAGTCAGATAGTTCCGAACTGCGCGCGGACATTATCCGATCGACGATCGAATGTCTATAACGGGCCGTTCTGCTCCGCTAGAACACCAACCGATGGCGCTCGACCACCGGCATCGTTGCTTCGAAGTCGATGCTCGCTCCGTATGCGGCGGCCATTTCGGCGAGGGCTTCTGGCTCCGGGAAAGCGTCGAGGCGGGCCAATTCGCGGAACAGCTCTTCGAACCCCCCGGCGGAGATGATCTCCAGGCACGAGGCCGGCTCATCGCCCGCGTTCCAGAACGTGTGCCACTGGTTGCGCGGCTTGACGATGAGGTCCCCCGGCCCGGCGACGAACTCCTCGCCGCCCAGGATCGCGCCGATGCGGCCCGTGAGGACGTAGGTGTACTCATCCTCGTTCGTGTGCCGGTGCATCGGCGCCGCCAGCGCCCTTGGCTGGAAAAGGTGCTGCACCAGCGAAAACCGCCCCTCGGTCTCTGCGCTGTCGATCATGAAGCGGTCGGTGACGCCGCGCTCGGGTGAGCGTTCCCCGTCGCCTGCCGCAAGGATTCGCGCCCGGGCCTGGATACCAGTGGTCTGGGTCATGGCTGTTCTCCTGGTTGTGGTCGGCGCAGGCTAGCCATTGCCGGGGCGGCCTGGCCATTCCAGAAAAGTGGTATTTCGGTCGCCCGGTGCGCTCTGCGGGGCGCTACACTCTCGGCCATGGATTCCAACCACGAGCACGCCCTGGAGAGAATCGCCCGCCTTGCGAACGAGGGCCGCGATCTCGTCTCCTTCTGGCGAGCGTGTACGCAGGTGCTCACTGCCGCTGTTCCGCACTACTGGGGGCCGTGCTGGTACACCGTCGACCCCGCCTCGTTCTTGATAACAAGCCACTTCCACGAGGACCTCGGCGAGTTCCCTGCAGAATGGCTAACCAGCGAGTACTTCGGCGACGACGTCCACCAGATCGCCGACGTCGCGCGCTCGGCGCCCGGCATCAGCACGCTCCACGAGGCCACCAGCGGGGACCCCTCTTCGAGCAAGCGGTGGCAGGCGAATATGACGATGGGCGCCGACCAGGAACTGCTGCTCGGGCTGCGGACGAAGGCAGGGGACGCCTGGGGTGCGCTCGGGCTCTACCGGGAGCCGGGCCAGCCGCAATTCAACGCGCGCGAGAAGGCGTTCCTCCGGGCGGCCGCGCCACATCTCGCACGTGGCGCACAGCGGGCGCTCCTCTTCGGCGAAGCAACAGAACCCGAGTTCTCCGACGCGCCTGGGATCGTCATCCTCGACGCAAACGGAGACATGGAGTCTGCCTCGCCGGGTGTGGCTCGCTGGCTCGCGGAATTGCCCGACGGAGACCTCGCAGCGGGACGGCTGCCGTCAGCGATTCGCGCCGTCGCGGTTACGGCCGCCGGGACAAGCGCCTGGAATGCCGGGACAGACCCGGCCGAAGCGGTTGTGTCCCGCGTGCGCACGCTCAGGGGCACGTGGCTCGTGCTTCATGGCGCGCGCATGGTAACCGAAAACGGCGTGCGCATCTCGGTGATCATCGAACCCGCCCAGCCGGCGCGGATCTCCACGTTGCTCATGGCGGCGTACGAACTGACGCAGCGAGAAGAAGAACTCACCCGTCTCATCCTGCGCGGACACTCCTCGGCCGAGATCGCGCAGTCGATGGTGGTATCGGCGAGTACGGTCCAGCAGCACCTCAAGAACATCTTCGACAAGACCGGCGTGCGCAGCCGCCGGGAGCTGGCAGCCAAGATCTTCTTCGCGCACTACGAACCGCGTTTCCGGGAGAACGAGCGACGCGTTGCCGCCGGACAACCCGTTCGTGGTGGGCCAGCCCTGCCCGCAGAGCGAAAACGCTAACCACCACCGCTGCGCGGCCTTCACCGGTTTCGGGCAAGCAGAAGGGCCGCTCTTTCGAGCGGCCCTCCGTATTTCGTACCAGGAGTGTGCTTAGCCGAGCTTCTTGATCTCTTCGATCAGGGCCGGGAGCACCTTCTTGTAGTCGTCGATGATGGCGAACTTGGACACCTTCACCATGTTGGCATCGGCGTCCTTGTTGATCGAGACAATGTTCTTCGAACCGGACATGCCGGCCATATGCTGGCTCGCACCAGAGATGGCGACGGCGATGTAAAGGTCCGGGGACACGGTCTTGCCGGTGAGGCCGACCTGCTGGGACGGCGGATACCAGCCGAGGTCGCAGGCGGCGCGGCTGGCGCCGGTCGCACCCTTAAGCATCGTCGCGAGCTGTTCGAGCGTCGCGAAGGCCGACGGATCGCCGAGGCCGCGCCCGCCGCTGACGACGACCGGGGCATCTTCGAGCTTGATGCCTTCGCTTTCGGCGATGGAGAGGCCCGTCACCTTGATCCGGCTCTCGCCGGCGGCATCGCTGCTGCTCACGGTACCGGAGCGGGAAGCGTCGGCGACGAGGGCGTCGAACTGCTTGCCCTTCACGGTGACGATCTGGAGCGGGTTCTTCCAGGTGTGTTCTGCGCGGGCGTTACCGCCGTAGCAGCTGCGGGTGGCACGAAGGCGGCCGCCGTCGATGGCGAGCGCCGTGCAGTCCATCGCGACCGCGGTGCCACGCTTGAAGGCGAGCGCCGGGCCAAGGTCGCGGCCGAGGCTGGTCTGGCCCATGACGATGATATCAGCGCCAGTGGATTCGACCGCGGCTTCGAGGGCCGGGAGGAAGTTTTCTGCGGTGCCGTTCGTGAGCGCTGCGTTCGTCGCGGAGATTGCCGCGTCGGCGCCGTGCGCGATGGCGGCCTGTGCGGCGGCTTCATTGCCGGGTACAAGCGCGGTGACCTGTCCGCCACCCTGGTCGCCAAGGGACCGGGCAGCAGCCAGCAGTTCCGTCGAGAACAGGGTGAGTTCCCCGTCGACGGTTTCAGCTACAACAAGAATTCCTGCCATGGTTGTCTCCCGTGTCCTTTAGATCAGCTTGGCTGCGCGGAGCTTCAGCGCGAGGTTCTTCGCCTTTTCTTCGGGCGAATCCCCCTCGATGATCTCCACATTGCTTTCGACCTTCGGCACATAGAGCGCTTCGAGCGGGAGCCAGCGGTTGGCCGCGCCCACTTCATCGCTACCGAGGCCGAGGTCCGCAGCGCTCCACACCTGGACGCTCTTCTTCGCCGCGAGCATGATCTGGCGAAGCTGCGGATAGCGCGGCTCGCCAAATTCGTTCGAGATCGAAATGATCGCCGGGGTGGAGACTTCGACGCTCTGGAAACCGTCGTCGAGGACGCGCTCAACCTTGAGCGTGTTGCCATCGGCTTCGATCGCCTTGGCGACGGTGACGACCGGGAGGCCGAGGATCTGGCCGACGCCAGAGGGAACGACGCCCATGTCCCAGTCGGCGGCAGCGCGGCCCATGAGGATGAGGTCGGCGCCGCCAACCTTCTCGATAGCCTTTGCGAGGGCGGTGGCGGTCTGGAAGTTGTCCATGCCGTCGAACGCCGGGTCGCTGAGGAGGACGCCTTCATCGGCGCCCATGGCCAGCGCGTGCTTGATGGCATCGCGGGCCGTATCCGGGCCAAGGCTGATGACGGTGACCTTGCCGTCGCCCATCAAGCGAAGGGCGGCGTCGGTGGCCAGAGGGTCGTACGGGTTAACGACTGGCGCGATGCCCTGGGCGGGAATGACCTTCTTCGCGGCTTCGTCGACTTTAAACGACGCTGCCGGCGTTTCCGGGTCCGGGATTTGCTTAACGCAAACGATAATGTTCACGCGGGCTCTGCCTCCTGCGCTGAATTTGGGCGCCGCGACGGACGAGCAACCGCACGGCGAACTTGCATCCGAGTCTGATTCGGTAGATTTACGCGGCGAAGGGTATCACGTGTTGCAACTTTGTGAAATCCCGCACGGACGCTTTCGGCATGTTCTGTATGCTCGCACGCCCTGTTTCGCACCCACAGGAGGCGCCGCAGCGGCCGTGGAGACGAGCCGCCTCGCCACGGGGTATGGCGATTAGCCGCGCGGCGGACCAAACTCTCCCATCGCACCCAGGAGAGACACCATGACCGAATACGACAATATCCTTGTGGAAACCGGCGACGACGGCGTCGCCACCATCCTCTTGAACCGCCCGGAGAAGCTGAACGCCCTGAGCCCGGCGCTCCGTGTGGACCTCGAAGCCGCCCTGCGCGAACTCAACCCCGGCGACGACGTCCGCGTCATCCGGCTCAAGGCGAACGGCCGCGCGTTCTGTGCCGGCTACGACCTCACGCCTGGCGCCCGCCGCCGCGCTGCTGACGGCGAAGCTCGTGGCACGAACGCCTGGGAGCTGGGCGAAAGCCGCATCGCCCTCGACCGCGAAGGGCTGCGCGACTCCGTCGATAAGTGGCTCTGGATGTGGTCCTACCGCAAGCCGATCATCGCCCAGGTGCATGGCTTCTGCCTCGCCGGCGGCGGCGAACTTATCGGCGCCTGCGACATCGTCTTTGCGGCGGACGATGCGAAATTCGGCCACCCGGCATCGCGCGCCCTCGGCATCCCGCCGACGCTCGGCATGTGGCCCGCCAAGATCGGCATGCTCAAGACGAAAGAGCTGCTCTTTTCCGGCGACATGATCGATGGCAGCGAGGCGGAGCGCATCGGCATGATCAACCGTGCCATCCCGGCCGAGGACCTCGACGAGGTGACCATGGACTACTGCCGCCGCGTGGCGAAGCTGCCGCTCGACGCACTCAGCGTTCACAAGCACGTGACGAACCGCTGGATGGAGCTGCAGGGCCTGCGCACGGCCGCCGCGGAAGGCGCCGAATTCGACGCCATCTACCACGAGACCGCCTCGTTCCGGGAGTTTGCGCGCATCGCCAGCACGCAGGGCCTGAAATCGGCCCTCGCCTGGCGCGACACGCCCTTCGGCGACGGCCACGGCGCGAAGAAGTAGAAATACGAAGCGGGCACGGGGCTGGCGAGCGGCCAGCCGTCTGCCTAACGGGCGCTCAGGCCGGAGCGGATGACCCAGGTGGCGGAGGCCGTCATTGCGGCAAGACGTCTCCCGGAATCTGCCCCAATTCGTCATATGCCGGTGGTGTAGCGGCCACATGTGCATGTCCGAGCAGCGGATCATTCCTCGTTGGGTCATGCTTGCGCGAAAATCCGAGTGCGTTGAGCGCCTCAACGGTAATTGCGGCGACTCCCCATCCCGGCTCCGGCGCGGCGCGAAGTCCCAGCGGACGGCATCGGCGCGGGCGGCGGCGAGTTCGTCGAGCAGCCATTGGGCTCGGGCGACGGTCGAGGTGTCGGTCATGCGGACCATCTGAGCGATTCGACGCCGAGGCTGACAGAGCGGCGAAAAACTTACGCCTCGAGCGAGACCAGCAACGCGCCCTGCTGGACCTTCTGGCCCTTCGTCACCTGCACCTGCAGGACCGTCCCCGCCGTGGGGGTGCGCAGTTCGTTGTTCATCTTCATCGATTCGATGACGAGAACGACATCCCCGGCTTCGACTTTGTCGCCGGGCTGAACGCGAACCTCGACGATTGAGCCGGTCATCGGCGCCTTGATTTCGCGCTTGCCGCTGCCGGCGGAGGCGCCCTTCACACGCGCGGACTCCGGCCGCCAGGGGCCGACGTCGCTATCGAAGGCGTGCCGCCCGATGGTGACCACCGCTCCGCCACGCCGCCGCTCGACGTAAATCTCGAGCGGCTTGTTGTCGATCATGAGCAGGTAGAGCCCGGAATCGCCGACGCGATCGAGCGCGACCTTCTTCCAGTCTTCCTGGCCTTCTTCGCGCACGAAAATCTCGCCCTCTTCGCGGCGCATTTCGAGGCCGACCTCGTCGTCTCCGGTGCGTACTAGGTACTTGTCGGCCATCGCCCCATCCCCCGTGATTGTGCGGTGCCGGTCATTCGCTCGCGCCAGGCGGAGCGAGTCCCGCGAGCCGGTGCCGGCTGGTGACCGTTCGCGTGCGACGGCTCCTGTTCGCGCGGCGACTCAAGGCCACCGTGGACGATGAGCAGCGCGGCGATCTGGGCGGCCTCGAGGTGCTGTTCGAGCGGCTCCAGGGCCTGCACCTTGTGGCGGTCGAGGAAGCCTGTGTCCAGGTTGCCGGTGATGAAGTCCGGCATGTCCAGGATCTCCTGGAGATAGGGGATGTTCGTTGCCACGCCGACCACGCGGAACTCGGCAAGCGCGCGCTTCATGCGTTCGCGAGCGCCTTCGCGGGTGCGGCCCCAGGCCGTGACTTTGGCCAGGAGCGAGTCATAGTAGGGCGTCACTTCGATGCCGTCGTAGAGCGCGCTTTCGACGCGGATGCCCGGGCCCGCAGGTTCGCGAGCGAGCACTACCCGGCCGACCGAGGGGAGGAAGCCGTTGAACGGGTCCTCCGCCACGATTCGGCATTCGATCGACCAGCCGCGGTTGAGCAATTCGTTCTCGCCGTAGATTAGCTCTTCGCCGGCGGCGACAAGGATCTGGTCCTTCACAAGGTCCACGCCGGTCGAGAGTTCAGTCACAGGGTGTTCCACCTGCAGACGGGTATTCATTTCGAGGAAGTAGTAGTGGCCGTCGTCGGTCAAAAGGAACTCGACCGTGCCGACGTTGTGGTAGTTCGCCGCCCGGGCGAGGCGGACGGCCGCGCGGCTCAAGCTGCGGCGAAGGTCCGGCGAGACGGCGATGCTGGGGCACTCTTCGATGATCTTCTGGTGGCGCCGCTGGATGCTGCATTCGCGTTCGCCGAGCGAGACGATGTTGCCAAACTTGTCGGCGATGATCTGGATCTCGATGTGGCGAACCGGCCAGAGATACTTCTCGACGTAGATGGTCGGGTTGCCGAAGGCCACGGTCGCCTCCTGGATGGAGCGGGCGGCGGCCTCTTCGAACTCATCTTCCTTGTTGACGATGCGAATGCCACGTCCACCGCCGCCGGCAGCTGCCTTCACCATCACCGGGTAGCCGATCCGGTTCGCGACTTCGATGGCCTCGGCGACGCTGGTGATCTCCGGGCTGCCGGGGACCACCGGGAGGCCAGCCTTGATCGCGATCTCGCGCGCCTGGATCTTGTCGCCGAGCTGGTGCATCGATTCCGGCGAGGGACCGATGAACGTCAGGCCGGCGTTCGCGACCGCTTCGGCGAAGGCGGCGTTCTCGGCAAGGAAGCCGTAGCCTGGGTGGATCGCGTCGGCGCCACAGGCGAGGGCGACGGCGATGATCTTCTCGCCGTTCAGGTAGCTTTCGCGCGCGTCGGCCGGGCCGATGTGGTGGGCCTCATCGGCGTAGCGAACGTGCTGGGACATCTGGTCGACGTCCGAGTAGACCGCGACCGCGGTGATCCCGAGGTCCCGGCAGGCCCGGACGATACGGAGAGCAATTTCGCCACGGTTGGCGATAAGTACCTTCTTAAACATCGATATATCTCAAGGCGGTGTCGATGGCAGCAAGGATACGGTCGGGGGCGTTCCGAGCGCCAGCAGATGCACGCATACGTAACAGAGTGTGGGGCATTTTCATCTTTCGTCACAGGCTAAGGAGTACGCAGGCCGCAGTCTCGTTGCACGCCCCCGCCGATTGGCCATGGCCCAAATTTGCCGGTAACCCGACCGATGGAGGGAGCGCGCCCATGACCTACCGGCACCCACAGACCCGTGGCTTGCACCCCTCTCGAAACGGGCACCCGCTACCGCCGTTAGAATACCGGTATCACAGAACGGCCCGGGCGACGTATCGGACTCCGTTCGGCGTGACCTGGAGACTGCTATGGCGACAAACGGCGAATCCACGGGCATCACCGTCACCGGGCGCGGCGAGGAAGCCATCGTCCCGGATATCGGCTTCATCGCCCTCGGCGTGCAATCGACCGCTGCCACGGTGGCCGCCGCCCGCGAATCGGCCGCCAACGCTGCGACCGCCGTCCTCGGCGCGATCAAGTCCCTGGGCATCGAATCGCGCGACCTTCAGACCAGCGGCCTCTCGATCCAGGCGAATCACGACTATTCGAAAGAGAGCCAGCCGATAACCGGCTACACGGTCGGCAACTCCGTGCTCGCGACCGTTCGCAACCTCGCTGCCGTGAGCGAAGTGGTCGATGCGGCGGTTGCGGCCGGCGGCGACTCAATTCGCCTCAACGGGATTCGCTTCGGCAACGAGAACGAGACCGCCGCCAAAGAAGCCGCCCGGGCCGCCGCGATGGCCGATGCGAAGTCGAAAGCGTCCCAGCTCGCCCAACTCGGCGGCGTCTCCCTTGGCGCGCCGCTGTCGATCTCGGAGGTCGCCCCGGCGAGTCACCACGAAGGGCTGCGCATGATGAAGTCGGCCGCCCGCGACAGCTCGGCCACGCCCATCGAGACCGGCACGAACGTCGTCTCGGTCGAGGTCACCGTTCGCTACGCCATCGCCCAGGGCTAACGCCACCGACGTCATCCCGGCGGACGATGTGCCAGGCGGATCGCGGTGACCAGCACGGCCGGCGAATCCTGCTTCGAAACGAAGGCGGCGGCCCCGGCGGCGAGGCTGCGGGCCCGGACGTTTGGCTCATCCTGGAACCCGAGGATGACGACGGCGAACCCCGCCTCACACAGGAGCAGACACGTTCGCAACCCCGGCGCGCCCGGTGCGCGGAGATCCACGAGGACGACATCCGGGCCGAATTCGAGCGCCATTGCGAGGACTGCATCGCCCTCGCCCGTGTCGCCGATGACCGCAATGTCGCCGGCCAGGCCAAGCCGCATGCGCAGGCCGAGCAGCACCTCCTGGTCGTCTTCCACAATCAGGAGGCGGATTGGAGTAACCATGGCAGCCTCCTTTCGCAAAGCCGAAAACCCCGGCCCCTCCACCTGGTGATGGAGCGACCGGGGCGTACTGGGTCCGCCGCTTACTCGCCGGCGACGAAGGCGTCAGACGAGGCGGCGAAGACGGGAGCGTGGCTGCCCGCTGCCGTTACAGGCTTGCCCTCGACATCGATGCGCGGGAGCCATTCGAGCCACGACGGGAAGAACCAGTTCCGGTTGCCCAGCAGCTGCATCGAGGCGGGCACGAGCACGATTCGGACAATCGTGGCATCGAGCAGTACGGCGACCGCGAGGCCGAAGCCCATCTGCTGGAAGGCCACCAGTTCGCCCGAAGCGAAGCCGGAGAAGACCGCAATCATGATGGCGGCAGCGCCCGTAATCATCCCCGCCGTGTTGGCGACGCCGTAGCGGACCGATTCGGCGTTGTCCTTGGTCTCTTCGAACCGCTCCTTGATGCGGCTGAGCAGGAAGACGTGGTAGTCCATCGAGAGGCCGAAGAGCACCGAGAACATGAACAGCGGCACCCAGGATTCGATGGTTTCGACGTGCGCCAGGCCGAGCCATTCGTTGCCGATGCCGTGCTGGAAGACCAGCACCATCAGCCCGTAGGCGGCGCCGACCGAGAGCAGGTTCATGACTATCGCCTTGAGCGGCACCACGATGCTGCGGAAGACGAGCAGGAGGACAATGAAGCTGAAGCCGAGCACCGCGGCGAACACCTCGACGGTGCTGCCCGTGATGAGGCTCGTATCGTCGATGCCCGAGGCGGTTGCGCCGGTCACCAGTGCGTCGGCGGAGGTCCCGGCGAACGCCTGGGGGATGTACGTATCGCGGAGCCGCTCGACTGCGGCGGTCGCGTGGGTGCCGAGGGGGTCACTGGTCATCGGGATGCGGATGAGCCAGAGCGTGTTCGAAGCGCTCGACTCCGTGGACATGGGTGCGCCGAACTCTTCGTCCTCGGCGATCCGGGAGAGCAGCGAATCGACCGCCGCGACCACCGCGGGCGAACTCGTGTTGGGGGCGGTGACCACGATCTCGGCGGGCGAAATGACACCGGCGTTGAACTCGTCGTTCAGGATATCGATGGCGCGTCGCGCCTCGGCTTGCTCCGGCAACGTTGAAGCGCCGAGCCACCCGAGCTTGATGGTCGCGTAGGGGGCGGCGGCCGCAAGGAGCAGCGTGACCGAGAAGAACACGCTGATCCCCGGGTGGCGCATCACCAGGCCCGAAGTCCGGTACCAGAACGTCTCGTGCTCGCTCTTCGGGGTCGAAGTGCGGCCGGGGATGCGAATGCGTCCGGCGTTTACCTTGTCGCCGAGGAGGCGAAGAACGGCGGGAAGAAGCGTGAGCGAAATAGCGATGGCGATGAGGACGACGACCATTGCGCCAACGCCGAGGCTGCGGAAGACGCCGTTCGGCACAAGCAACATGCCGGCGAGGGCGACTACCACGGTCATGCCGGAGACGAGGACGGCGCGGCTGGCCGTCGCACCGGTGCGAATAATGGCCTCGTCGCGGGAAAGGCCCTTCGCCCGCTCTTCGCGGAAGCGCTGGATGACGACGAGGCAGTAATCCACGCCGACGGCCATTCCCATCATCGTGACCATGTTGACGAGGAAGATTGAGAGTCCGAGGTACCGGCCGATGATGGCCGAGGCGCCGATTGCGACAATGATGGCGATGATGCTCATCACCATCGGGATGCCCGCTGCGACCAGCGAACCAAAGACGATAACAAGCACGACGAGCGCTATCGGCAGGCCGAGCAGTTCCGCTTTCTCGAGGTCCTCCTGCGATTGCTCGTCGAAGGCGAGAGATGCGGTGCCATCGCCGCCGGAGACCACGGTGAACCCGTTCTTGCCGTCGAGGCTGGCGGTGAGCGCGGTTAGCCCATGGACATCCTCGGAGACGAGCGTCACCGGGATGAGGAGCGTTCGGCCATCCGCAGAGACAACGCCGGGCATCTCCATCTCGTAGTAGCTGGCGACCGAGTCGATCTCCTTATCAAGTTGCCGAAGGTCATGGACCAGTTCTTCCACGAGCGACTGGAACACCGGGTCCTGGACCGTCCGGTCGGCTGATTGGACGACGATCGTTTCGCGGGCAGGCTGGGCGCCACCGAAGGCTTCGAGGACGAGGCCGTCGGCTGTTTCGGCTTCGGTCGTCTGGTAGTTCGGGGTATCGGTGGACACCACATTGCCGATGGTCGAGGCGCCGGCGACGCCGAGGAGGAGGAGGACGAACCAGACACCGATAACGGCCCAGGGCCGCCGGGTACTGATTCGCGCAAGGCGTTCGGGAGAAGGAAACAGGGACATAGTTGGCCTCCAGGAAGGCGGGCATGGAGCCCCGCGGCCAGTGCTTTGCGAACTGGCTGCGAGGCAGGTTCGATGCGGGTTGAAATGCTGAAAATGGGCGTCCCTGGTGCCAGAATTCCTCATCGCCGCCGGATTCGAAGGCAGTGAGGAGCGCCACCTGGGGACTGCGTTAGTTGTACTGCTCGGCGCCGCTCCTCGAATCGGTCCCGTGGCCGGGCCACGGTCATCCCTTCGTACGTCCGCAAGTCGTCCAAATGGGCCGAATGGCGGCATGCCTGTGACACACCGCTGGTATAGTCAGCGAATCGACGGCCGAGACACGGCTCTCTGCACCGGAGAGGACTCCCAGAAATGGCTACCCGCATCCTCATCGCAGACGACCACAGCGTGGTCCGGCAGGGGCTGCGCATGTTCTTTTCAGTGGGAGACGAGTTCGAAGTTGTCGGCGAAGCGCGGAACGGAGCTGAGGCGGTCCAACTCTGTGCCGAGCTCGTGCCAGACGTGGTCCTTATGGACCTGCTCATGCCCGTGATGGACGGGATCACCGCTATTGCCGCCATTCGCGCGGCCCAGCCAGACGTCGAGGTCATCGCCCTCACGAGCGTGCTCGAAGATGCGTCCGTCGTTGGCGCGGTGCGCGCCGGGGCGATTGGCTACCTCTTGAAGAACACCGAAGGTTCCGAATTGCGCCGCGCCGTGCGAGCAGCCGCGCTTGGCCAGGTCCAGCTCTCCCCGGAAGCCGCGGCGCGGCTCGTCAGTGGTCTCGCGCAGCCGGCGCCGTCGGCAACGCTCACCGAACGCGAGACCGAAGTCCTCAGGCTCGTCGCCGGCGGCAAAGCGAACAAGGAGATAGCCGCCACCCTCCAGATCGGCGAGCGCACCGTCAAAACGCACGTCAGCAGCGTCATGGCCAAGCTCGATGTGCAATCGCGGACGCAGGCCGCCATCCAGGCCATCCGCCTCGGCCTGGTCGGTTCCGAAACGCCATGACGGCCCTCGCAGCGCACCCAGACGGGTCCCGCGAGCTCTGGCGGCGGGTGCGCGAACTCGAAGCGATCGCCCGTATCGCCTCCAACTTCACCTTCGAACAGTCCCTCGAATCGATGATGGCTGGGGTCGCGCGCGAAGTCGTCGAGGCCTCCGAGTCCGCCCTCACCTGCATCGTCGGGCTCGGCGACCGCAAGACGCGCCTTGTTTCGCATGTCCTCGGCAGCTACGGCGCTCCGGAGAACTTCAACGAGACCCTCGAACTCGCCTGGAAAACGGCCGGCACCCCGGTCGTCTCCGGCGCGATGCAGAGCCGCCAGGCGCACGTGATGGAACTCGCCGAAATGCTGAAGGTGCTCGGCTACGAAGGGGTCCGCGAGGCACAGCATCGCGCGGGCTGGGCGCGAATGGCCGTCGTTCCCATGATCTACCGGGCGGAGGCGGTCGGCCTGCTCATCGTCGCCTATCCCGAGTCCGTCACGCCCGATGGCGCCCAGGTAGCGTTCCTCGAAGCCATCGCGAACCAGGTGGCCGTGGCGGTCGAGAACGC
>JBBSKE010000054.1:0-13563 GCA_038256595.1 Tepidiformales bacterium
CCGTGCGCAGAATCCTGGCAGCCTTCGCGCTATTCCCCGCTTTCGTCCTCCTCGCCTCGTGTGGCGGCGCCTCCAAGGTCACGAGTTCTGTCGCCTCCATCGCCGACCCCAGGGAAGCGCTGGGCGCCTCTTCCGAGGTGATGTCGAAGGAGAGCTACTTCCTCGAATACGACATCGAGTTTCCCGGCGACGAGATCGACGGCAGTTACGAAATGGCCCGCAGAGGCAAGGACTTCGTCGTCCATATCGACGACAGGGCCACCGGCGATTTTTGGGCCCTCGACGTCGATGGCAAATCGTACTGGTGCATGGGGGGGTCCGCCCGCGGCTTCGGCGTCCTCCTCGGCGGCGGCGGCGCCATGTGCTACGAGGTTCCCAATGAGGACGAAGGCGGTTCCGGGGGCGAAATCGATAGCGTGATGTTCGACCCCATCGGCAGCCTCCTCGGAGAGTTCGATGGCGACGAGATCACGGTCGAAGACGCCAAAGATCGCGAAATCGCCGGCGAAGACGCCCGCTGTTTCGCGGTCGCTGGGCCTGGTATCGATGCTGACGTCTGTGTTTCCAGGGAGACTGGCTTCCTCGTGCTCATCGATGGCAAGGTCGATGGTGAAGACGGCTCGCTCACCCTCAAGTCCTCCCGCGAGCCGAAGGATGACGACTTCGAACTGCCCTACGAACTCGGCGACGATGCGTTTTCGAATTTCGGAAGCTCGGACCCGGACGACATGGAGTCGCCCGAACCGAAGCAGCCCGAGAAGCCGGGTATCGAGGCGGTCCGCATCGCCGGCGACCCGTTCCCATGGGAGACGCGCCAGCCGCTCTGCCCCGAAATCGACCTCGATGACGCGGTCTTCGCCGTTGCGGCCCTGCCCGGCGGCAAGTTCGCGCTCGGCGGGATGGCCATCGACGAGAACTGCGCCCAGGCCGAGGATCCGGACGGCTATGCGGCTCGCGCGTTCGATGCGAAGGGCAACGCCTTCGTCGGAGAGTACTTCGATGGCGCGATCGAACGCGTCGCACCCGACGGCACGCGCACCCTCATCGCTGGCAAGGACTGTGGCTTCGATTGCGAACTTTCGAAGGACGACAAGACCGACGGGCCGGCGCTCGAAGTCGATATCTACGGGTTGGAGTCGATCGCCGTCACGGGCGAGACGATCTGGTTCGTCGCCCAGGCCTTCAACGAAGACGACGAAGACGAGATGCTCTTCGAGTTGCGGCGCTTCTCGGGTGGTCGCGTGGAGACAATCCCGCCGGTCCGCAAGGACGAAGACTGGATCGACGAGATCCTCGCGGGGCCGAACGGCTCGCTCTACATCGCCTACTGGGACGGCGAGGTCTGGCGCCGGGACGCCGATGGCAAGGCCACCAGGCTCGACGGATTCGACCTCGATTGCCGCGCCGTCGCCAACGACGGGACGCTCTGGGGCTACGACTGGTTCGAGCACGAACTGGTCGCGCTCCAGCCCGGCGGCGAGAGCAAGGCGTTCCCCTTCGAACCCGATGCCGGGAGTTCCTTCTCCTGCTCCGACATCGCCGTGGAAGAGAGCGGCGATTTGCTGTTCCTCGGCGGCACGTTCGGCGACTATCCCGGCCTCTGGCGCATCCCGAACCCGCTGAAGTAACCGGGGCGCAAGACTTTGCAAACCAAAACGGGCCACCGCAATCGAGGCGGCCCGTCCTGTTGGGCGCTAGTGGCCGGTTTCGACGGCTGGTTAGGCCGCTTCGGACTCGGCTCGCTGGTCGGTGGCGGTGAAGACGTACTTGCCTTCGGCGAAGTCCACCACCACGGTCTGGCCGTCGTGAAATTCGCCGCTGAGGATGCGCTTCGCCAGTTCGTTCTCGATGCGCCGCTGGATGACGCGCCGCAATGGTCGCGCCCCGTAGGCAGGGTCGTACCCTTCGCGCACGAGTTCGGCCTTCGCCGCCTCGGTCAGTTCGAAGCTCACGCTGCGGTCCTCCATGCGTTCCCGGACCTCGTTGGCCAGCAGGTCAACGATGCTCGTCAGTTCGGTGAGGGTCAGCGGCTCGAAGACGATGACCTCGTCGATGCGGTTCAGGAACTCCGGCCGGAAGTGCTCGCGCAGCGCCCGGTCGACCGATTCGGTCAGCCGTTCGTAGTCCGTGCCGGCTTCGACGCGGCGGGTGAAGCCGAGGGTTGCCCGCTCCTGCACACCGGTGCCGAGGTTGCTCGTCATAATGATGACCGTGTTCCGGAAGTCCACCGTCCGCCCGTGGCCATCCGTGAGGCGGCCGTCATCGAGAATCTGGAGGAGCGTGTTGAACACGTCCGGGTGTGCCTTCTCGATTTCGTCGAAGAGGATGACCCGGTAGGGGCGCCGGCGAACGGCTTCGGTGAGCCCGCCGCCCTCGTCGTACCCGACATAACCGGGAGGCGAACCTATGAGACGGCTGACCGTGTGCCGCTCCTGGAACTCGGACATGTCGTATCGCAGCATCGAGTCGTCGTCGTCGAAGAGGTACTCGGAGAGCGTCTTCGCGAGTTCGGTCTTCCCGACGCCGGTCGGCCCGAGGAAGATGAACGAGCCAATCGGCCGCTTCGGGTCCTTGAGCCCGGCGCGGGCCCGGCGGATGGCATCGCTGAGGGCGACGATCGCGCGGTCCTGCCCGATGATCCGCTCGTGGAGGTAATCCTCCATCTTGAGCAGCTTCTCGGACTCGGTCTCTTCGAGCCGCGAAACCGGGATGCCGGTCATCTGGCCGACGAGCGAGGCGATGTCCTCTTCGGTGACGCGCAGCTCGATGTTGTGGTCGGCGGCCCAGGCAGCGCGCCGCTCGCTGTACTCGGCCTGGAGCTGGAGCAGTTCCTGCTTCACGCGCGCGGCCGCCTCGTAATCCTGCGACTCGGTGACCGAATCGGCCTCCAGGACGAGGGCGTCGAGCCGCTCGCGCACGTCGCGAAGGTCCGGCGGCAGCTCCTGCGCGTCGATAACGTGCTTCGAAGCGGCCTCGTCGATGAGGTCGATGGCCTTGTCCGGGAGATTGCGCTCCGTGATATAGCGAGCCGAGAGCCGGGCGGCGGCGTCGATCGCCTCGTCCGTAATCTCGACCTTATGGTGGGCCTCGTAGCGCGCCCGCAGCCCCTGGAGGATGGCGATGGTGTCCTCGATCGAGGGCTCATCGACATGCACGGGCGAGAAGCGCCGTTCGAGCGCCGGGTCTTTCTCGATGCGGGTGCGGTATTCGTCCAGCGTGGTCGCGCCGATCGCCTTCAGTTCGCCGCGCGCGAGGGCGGGCTTCATCAGGTTCGAAGCGTCGATGGCGCCGTCCGCTCCACCAGCACCCATGACGGTGTGCAATTCGTCGATGAAGAGGATGACCTCGCCGGCCGCCTGCTTCACCTCTTCCATGACCGCCTTGAGCCGCTCTTCGAACTCGCCGCGGAACTTCGAACCGGCGAGCAACGCGCCCATGTCGGGGGCGAGCACTCGCTTGCCCATGAGGTTGTCCGGTACGTCCTTGCGGGCGATGCGCTGGGCGAGGCCCTCGACGATGGCGGTCTTGCCGACGCCCGCCTCGCCGATGATGACCGGGTTGTTCTTGGTGCGCCGGTTGAGGATCTGCAACACGCGCCGCACTTCGAGGTCGCGCCCGATGACCGGGTCGAGCTTGCCGTCGGCGGCCAGCGCGGTGAGGTCGGTCGAGTACTTTTCGAGGCTCTGGTAGCGATTCTCGGCGTTCTGGCTGGTCACCCGTGACTTCCCGCGGATGTCCTGGAGCGCGCGATATATCGACTCTTTCGTGACGCCAAGGTCAGCGAGGAGCTTGGTCGAGCCACTCTCCTCGTTGTCGGCGATAGCGATAAGCAGGTGCTCGACGCCGACATATTCGTCCTTCAGCCGGTCCGCCTCGGCGTTGGCGACCTCGAGCATGCGCACGACTTCCGGCGTGGTGTAGATCTGGACCACGTCATAGCCCAGCTTCGACTGCGAATTGAGCACGGTCGCGACACGCTGCCGCAACCGGTTGGAATCGACGTTGAGCTTATTGAGAACCTGCTCGGCCAGCCCGCCCCGGAGCCCAATAAGGGCAGCGAGAACGTGCGGCACACTCCACTGGGAGTGGCGCTGCTGGCGAACGATTTCTTGTGACGATGAGAGGACCTGCTGGGCCTGCTCGGTGAATCTATCTTGTCGCATCATGGTGAATTTGCCTCCTAGGCCTAGCGATGTGCAGCTTGAGAAGCGCCATCTACATCAGTCATGCGCTCGCCGAAGTTCCAATTTTCCGACGGGAGAGTCGAGTCATTGAGCCGGCTTCGCATTATTGCCATTTTGCCGAGTGGTGGAGTGATGCGGTCCCACGCCACCATGGCATTTACCGTTGGATGATTCAGCATCCATTTGCCGTTTGCTTTGAGAAGGAGTTCTGGTGTTGCCAGTGGCTCGATCACATCACGTCCTATGAATACGATAAGCGGCCGATTCCACCGTTTGTCTTGGTCATGCACTGATCGGAGTGGAGTTGAGATCGAGCCACTCACTGATCGACTTAGTGCCTGACTGCCTGCCTCAGTCGATTGGAGGGGTGGGCAGGCTCCGGAGGCGGACCAGTGTTGATCAACTCTTCGATCAATCGCCGAGCGACAGCAATTCGCTCTTGGTCGTAGCTAGTCATTGCCGGTTCCCTGATAAGGCATCGGCAAACGAGTACTCCGAATCTTGTCGAGCTCTGCTCTTGTTCGCTCAAGTTCTTCCTGGAGGAGACGAATTTGTTCGCCCATGCGGACGATTATCTCGACGCCGGCGAGGTTTACTCCCAGTTCGTCTATGAGTTTCTGTGCGGTGCGGATGCGCTGGATGTCGGAGTTCGAATACATGCGGATATTGCCGCGCGTGCGGCTCGGCTGGATGAGGCCCGCGCGTTCGTAGTAACGAAGCGTCTGCTGGTGCATGCCCACCAGGCGGGCAGCAACGGATATGACGTAGAACGGCTCGTTGTCCGAGCCGCCGCTACTGTCCTGCTGGTTCGACATGGTTACTCCTGTATCCGATCGCGAATCGCCCGCAACTGTTCGAACAGTGCGCGTTCTTCGTCGTTCAGCGCGTCTGGGAGTTGGACGCGGATTTTTGCGTAGAGGTCGCCCCGCCCGGTGCCACCGAGGACAGGCATGCCCTTCCCGGTGAGCTTGAGCTGGCGGCCGTTCTGGGTGAGCGTGGGCAGTTTCAACATCAGCCGGCCATCGACCGTGGGCACTTCGACTTCGCCGCCGAGCACCGCTTCGAGATACGAGGCGGGCACTTCGACGTTCAGGTCGTCGCCCTTACGGTCGAATTTGCTGTGCGGCTGGACCGTGACCACGAGGTAGAGGTCGCCGCTGGGTCCGCCACCCGTCCCGGCGCGGCCTTCGCCAGCGACGCGGACGCGAGAGCCGGTGCGAACGCCCTGGGGTACTCGCACTTCGAGGCGCTTGGTGCGCGCGACCTGGCCGACGCCGTCGCAGGTAGCACAGGTGGCCGCCGCGACTTCGCCGCTGCCGCCGCAGACCGCGCACGTCTCGGTGGTTTGCAGGGAGACCGTGCGCGAGGTGCCGCGGAAGGCCTCTTCGAGCGAAACCTCGACCGCAGTCTCGACGTCCTGGCCGCGGCGGGTGGCAGCGCGCCCACGAGGACCCGGCCTGTCGCGGCGGAAGAGGTTATCGAAGATCGAGCCGAAATCGCCGCCGGCGCCGCCCTGTTCGAAGTTGTAGGTGGCGCCGCCATTCCGAAAGCCGCCGCTCGCCTGCCGCCGTTCCATCTCTTCGTACTGGTCCGCCTGTTCCCAGCGGTCGCCGTACTTGTCGTACTTCTTCCGCTTATCGGCGTCGCTGAGGACGTCGTTGGCGGCGTTGATCTCCTTGAAGCGCGCCTCGGCGCCTTTGTCGTTCGGATTGACGTCCGGGTGGTACTGGCGCGCGAGTTTGCGGTACGCGTTCCGAATGTCTTTCTCGGTTGCGGTGCGTGGGACGCCAAGGGTTTCGTAGAAGCTTCGTGCCATCGCTTTCAACCGTAGCAACTCCTAAGCCGGTTCGCAACCATGAAGGTTGCAGAAAGATTGATAAAGAGATGCTCAGGGTTATTGCGCACGATTGCCGCGGTCGGCTACGATTATTGGGCAACGACACCCCACTTCCCCGGAGGAAAGACAGACCATGGCTACCAATACCCCGATTCGCTGGGACCCCTTTAACGAGGTCAACTCCATTCGCACCGCCCTCGACCGCTTCTTCGACCCGGCCTTCGCTCGCTTCCCCTCCGCCTTCCGCGGGAATGGCAACGAAGAGCTCGGCACAAGCAGTCTCGGCCTCGACATCTATGAGACCAACGAAGAACTCGTTGTGAAGGCCGCCATCCCTGGCGTCGACCCGAAGAACGTCGATATCTCGGTCGAAGAGGACGTGCTCACCATTCGCGGCTCCTACGAGACGCGCGAGGACGTGAAGGACGAGGTCTACCACCGCCGCGAGCTGCATTCCGGCAGCTTCCAGCGCGCACTACGCCTGCCGCCGACCGTCGAGCCGGCGAATGCAACCGCCACCTTCGAAAATGGCCTGCTCAAGCTGACCATGCCGAAGAAGCAGGAATCCCGGGCCCGTTCGATCAAGATCACGCCGCACGGAGTGATCGACCAGCCCCAGGACGCAGCCCCAACGGCATCGTCTCCCGCGACTTCCCCAGACCAGGCCTAACACCCTCCTGCACGCCACCGCAGGTACCGTTCCGCTTGTGAACAACAGCCGGCCCGCTCGATTCGTCGAGTGGGCCGGTTTTGTGTTCGCAGCGCCGTATCCGCTCGCCATGACGCGCAAGAATTTCGTTTGTGTCGCGAAGTAAGGAACTTTAACGCGTCGATCGGCGTCTATTCCCTCAACCGTGACGTACACACATCACACAAACGAGGGAAATGGCATGAATACACGACGCCGATACATCACCCTTGCCGGGACACTGCTCGCAGGCGCTGCGATCCTCACCGCTGCCTGTGGCGGCGACGCTGGTGGCGACGACAGCAGCCCTGGCGGCCTCATGAGCGAGGAGAGCGCCTTGCGCAACACCTCCGGCGCGACTGCGGCGGCAGGCGGTTCGCAACCGGCGGCCGACAGCTTCGCCAACAGCCTGGCCGACAGCTCCGGCAAGCCCGCGGGTGGCAGCGTTGGCGAAACGGCCGGACAGGAAGCCCTCCCCTTCGACCGCAAGATCATCTTCACGACCGTGATCGACCTCTCCGTGCCGGACATCACCGCGTCGTTCAACGAGGTGCAGCGCGTCGCTCGCGTCGCCGGTGGTTACGTCGAAAAGTCGAACCTCTCGGTGATGACCGGCAGCGACTCGAACGCCCAGCGCGCATCGGTCACCCTCCGAGTCCCGGCGAGCGAATATGACGACGTCCTGAACTCGCTGCGCGTGCTCTCCGGTGGCAAGGTGACGCGCGAAGAGGCGAAATCGAACGAGGTCACCGAGCAGTACGTCGACCTCCAGAGCCGGATGCGGAACCTCGAACGCAGCGAACAGCAGTACCTCACGCTGCTCGGCCAGGCCAAGACCATCCAGGAGATCATGACCGTCAACGACCGCCTCGACGGCGTTCGCAGCCAGATCGAACAGGCGAAAGGCCGCCTCAACGTGCTCGACCACATGACGGACATGGCGACCATCGACGTTTCGCTGGCCCCGATTGCAGCGGCGAAGGTCCAGGAGCCGAAGAGCGGCGGCATCTCCTCGCCCGGGGAGGCGTTCACCGCCGCAATCGAATGGTCCGGCGACGCCCTCCGCGTGCTGGCTGCTGCCGGTGCGGTCGCGCTGGTTGGCCTCGGCTGGCTGATCCCGGTTGGGGCGATTGTGCTTGTCGTCCGCCGCCTGCTTCGTGGCCGCCGCCCGGTCGTTTCGCCGCCCACTGAGTCGCCGGTCGCGCCGTCCATCTAGCATTCGAAGCGAGGTGCGGCCGCGCCGAGTCAGTGCGAGTCTCACACCAGCTCCCGGGCCGGGGCAGCTAGAAACGCTGCTCCAGCCCGGGGATTTTCGCGTCTTGCGAAGTGGCAAGACCGGCTATGCGTACTGCTTTGCCGCCAACGCGAGCGATTCCGCGACCTGTTTGCGAAGGTCTTCGGGGCCAACGACGAGGACGGCGTGTCCCCAGCTTCGCACCCAGGGCACGAACTCCATCAGGCTCGGCAGCCGCACTTCGAAGCGCAGCCGCCCGTCCTCCATCGGCGTGAGGAGCTGCGTCTTGTGCCAGTTTGTCTCGTTCACGCGGCTGGCCACGTCCTGGGCGAATTCGAGCACGACGTGGAACTCGTCTTCGCCCAGCACGATGCCCCCCCAGCTCGAGGCAACCTGCTCCTGGGTGCGCTTCAGGGCAGCTTCGTCCACTTCGAACGGCTGTCCCGTCTGCTCGACCGAAGCGATGCGGTCGATCTTGAACGTGCGAATGTGCGCATGTTCGTGGCTATACCCAATAACGTAGGTGGCGGCGCCGGTCGTGCTCGGCTCGAGGATATACGGGTCCAGTTTCGTAGTCCGAACGACGCCGGCAGACTGCGAGTGATAGCTAATGATTACGGTTTTCGAATAGGCCCAGGCCTCAGTAATCGACCGCAGGCTCTCGCTTTCTCCACGGTCGTTGGGACGCGCGAGCAATTCCTGGGCGGTGGCGCGCACCTGGTCGGCAATCGCCGCGGGGAAGCGTTCGGCCAGCTTTTCGAGCGCCGCAATACCGTCCGGGTCTCGCTCGTCGCTATGGCGCAGGAAGAGCCGGGTCGCGATATACAGCGCGCGCGCCTCCTGGAGGTCGAAGCGAACGGGGGCCAGCTGCTTGCTTCCCGGGCCGTCAAGCACGCGATAGCGCCGACCGTCCGTAGTGATTGGCACATTCTGATCGAATTCAAGGTCGGCGATGGTGCGCTGGATGGTGCGCATCGAGACGCCCATCCGTTCGGCGAGTTCGCGGGCGGTGAAGCCCGTCGGTCGGCTTCGCAGCAATCGCTCCACCTCGTTCAGCCGGCTCGCTTTTCGGGTTTGCTGTGTCATCTGGTGGTCCACTCCTTCGTTCGTACCGCAAATCTAGGCTGTTCTGTTGACATCTCCTGTCGCTGTTGGCGCAATTGTCGTGATCTCGCTCATGCTCCCCGGCTGCACTAACATCCGTTCAATGGCAGATGCATTTGAATTAGGTCCAGCGGTCGCGGTTGAAGCGGAGTCCGTTGGCGTCCCCGGTCAACGGCGTTTCCGCCTCCGCGCGATGAACGATACCTCAATCATCGCGACGGTATGGCTGGAAAAAGAGCAACTGATCGCCGTTGGCGAAGCGATCGAATCGACCCTCAAGGAAGAGGGCTACCGGCATCGTCCGCGCTCCCTCGACCAGGACCAGCCGGCCGTGTTGCCGCTTTCGCTCGGCAACGAAATCCGTGCGCTCCAGCTGTCGCTCGGATTGAACCGCGAGAGCAGCAGCATCGTCCTGATCGGCTCCGATGGCCCGGCGGGCGACGGCGACACCTCGACCATCTCTTTCGAGGTCGATTACTACCTCGCCCACCTCCTGCGCGAGCAGATCACGAGCGTCGTCAGCGCTGGCCGGCCACTCTGCCCGCTCTGCACCGCACCGATGGACCCGGCGGGCCACGTCTGTGTTCGAACGAACGGCCACCACCCGCACTAACCTCGAACCGCACACCTTCACCAACGTTCTTGCAACGAACACATCCCCCGGCCACCCTAGTCGGACGAGATAACGGGGGTGATGGCATGAAACGGATCGGAGTGCTCACGAGCGGGGGCGATTCGCCCGGCATGAACGCGGCCGTGCGGGCAGTTGTCCGCAGCGCCAGCTGGTATGGCATCGAAGTCGTCGCCTACCTCGATGGCTACACCGGCCTGGTCGAAAATCGCACCCGCCTGCTCGACGATCGGTCGGTCGGCAACATCATCCAGCTCGGTGGCACGTTCATCGGTACTTCACGCTCGAAGGAATTCATGAAGGCCGAAGTGCGCGAAGCGTGCGCCGACCGGATGAAGGAGAACGGCGTCGAGGGCCTCGTGGTGATCGGCGGCGATGGCAGCTTCCGCGGCGCGCTCTCCCTGCAGGACGACTACGGCGTCCAGATCGCCGGCATTCCCGGGACCATAGACAACGACGTCTGGGGCACCGAGGAGACGGTCGGCTTCGATACCGCCGTCAATACCGCCGTAAGCGCGATCGACAACCTCCGCGACACTGGCGAGTCAACCGGCACGATGTTCTTCGTCGAAGTGATGGGCCGCTCGAGTGGCGACATCGCTGCCATGGTCGCCCTCGCCGGTGGCGCCGCTGGCGTCGCCGTCCCGGGTGATTTCGACGAGGTTCCGCGGCTGGTCGAACACCTCCGCCGCTCGATGGCAGCCGGTAAGCGCAGCCACATCGTCGTCTGCGCAGAGGGCGAGGAACTCGGTGGCGCGTTCGGCGTCGCGAAGGCGATTGGCGAAGAGCTTGACGTTTCCTATCGCGTGGTCGTGCTCGGGCACATCCAGCGGGGCGGCCGCCCGACCGCACGGGACCGGATCATCGCCTCCCGCTCCGGCGAGGCCGCGGTCCGCCTCCTCGCCGAAGGCCGCTCGGGCCTCATGGTGGGCATCCAGGACGGCGAACCGGTGGAGGTTTCGCTCAAGGAAGTCGTCGAAAATCACCACCCCGAGGCGATGCTGCGAATCGCCCACCTCGCCGAGCAACTCGCCGGCCGGTAGCCTTGGACACGCCAAAAGGCGCGGGGGCTGTCAGCCCCCGCGCCAGTGGTCACGCATTCATGCGGAGAGTCAGAATGTCCTAGGTCAGGACGAGGACGCCCCCGCCAAGAACCTGGACGACGGCCACGACATCATCGATGTCGATGTTGAGGTCGTTGAGGGCTTCCACAGTGATGACGTTGTCGTTCAAGGCGTCTTCGATCGTGATGATCTCAACGTCGTTGAGGCTGTCGTTGAGGATGGGACTATTGTTCAGGACATTACGAACGACATTGATGTCGCGGAATGCAACGTTGATGTTGTCGACAACATCGACATCCTGAACGCCGACAACAGCAGCTACGAGACCGGCCGCACCGCCAACCTGGCGATTCTCCGGTGGTGCTGCAAGGGCCGGGACAATAGCGCTGAGGGAAATTGCGCCTGCTGCGAACGTGGAAATAAGTGTCTTCTTCATGGGTTGTTGTTCTCCTTGTGTTGCTTGGGGCACGAACAACCTATGCGTCGCAACATTTTCGAAACGCAATGCCTTACCGTACGCAGCATTACAAACCTGTTGCACGCTCGCAGCCGGACCACTCCGCACGACAAGCAGAAAGCCGCTTTAACCCGCGCTGCGACGAGAGTATTGTGAGAATTGGCCTTCGGAGTGTTGCACTCAGCCATGCATTCGAATGAAGACTCAGCCAGAATGGCGAATACCGGCAGCTCCCGCTCGCAGACGGCGCAATCGAGAGCTTTGTCGCGCTTCTCGCAGCGTCCACGTCCGCCGGGCCTAAGGCGCACAGAAAATGCCACATCGGCCAATTCGGAAATGGTAAGATTCTCGGCATGACGATGCTCGCGAACCGCAATCCCGAGCCCACGGGCGTGCCGCCGCTGGTACATGGCGATCGCCTTTCGCTGGCCGAATTTATGCGCCGCTGCGAACACCATCCAGAGATGAAGAAGGCGGAACTGATCGATGGTGTGGTCTTCCTCGAAGTGACATTGCATCCGTGGCAGGCTCGCGCCCTTCACCGCATCGCCTTCTGGCTCGGCCTCTACGTCGTTTCGCGCGAGACGCTGCTCGAAGTCCTGGATAATGTCGCGCTTCATCTGCCCGGTGGGCAAAGCGTCCAGCCGGACCTCCTCATGCGCTACCTGCAGGGTGCATCGAGGCTCGCCGGGACAACGCATATCGACGGACCACCCGAACTCGTCATCGAAATCTCCGCAACCAGCGCTGCCTACGACCTTGGCCGGAAGAAGGAGATCTACCGGGCTGCGGGGGTCGCCGAGTACCTGGTGTGGCGCGAGTCGGAGAACCGCATCGATTGGTTCGTGCTCGAAAATGGCGAGTACCAGCAACTCCCGCTCGCGGACGGCGCAATCGAGAGCAGGGTGTTCCCGGGATTGCGGCTGCCGATCCAGGCGGTCCTCAATGGCGACTTCGCCGCACTCCTCGCAGCTTCCACCTCCGCCGGGGTGTAGGCACGAAAGGCGCCACAACGGCCAGTCTGGATGGTAGGATTTTCCCATGATCACACTCGCCGAACGTCAACGCGGCCAGTCCAGCATCCCACCGCTCTGCAATGGCGACCGCCTGTCGATGGAGGAGTTCATCCGCCGCAGCGATCTCCACCCGGAGATCAAGAAGGCGGAACTCATCGACGGCGAGGTCTACATCGCGGACGGCTGCTCGGCGACGCACGAATCGGGAAGCGGCCCGGCCGGCGAATGGACGCCGCCGCTCTACAACGGTGACGAGTTGTCGCTCGAGGAGTTCGAACGGCGCTGGAGCTTCCACCCGGAGATCAAGAAGGCGGAACTTATCGATGGTGTGGTGTATCTCGAAATGACCGTCAGCGACTTTCATGCCGCCGCAAATGCCCTCGTGAACCTCTGGCTCGGCGTGTACTGGTCGACCCGCACGCACCTCGTGCGTGTCTACGACATCGCCACGATGCGGCTCGCCGATGGCCAGAATGTCCAGCCGGATTCTATGTTGCGATACCTCGCCGGTACGTCGACGATCGAGCGCTCTATCGTCGTCGGCCCGCCTGAACTGGTCGTCGAAATTGCTTCGTCGAGTTTCGGGCGGGACCTCGGCCCGAAGAAGGATCGCTACCGGGACGCCGGCGTCGCCGAGTACGTCGTCTGGCAGGAGTTCGAGAACCGCCTCGACTGGTTCGTCATCGAGGATGGCGAATACCGCGCGCTCGCCCCGGACGACGCAGGGATTATCGAAAGCCGCGTCTTCCCCGGGCTTCGCCTGCCCGTCCAGGCGCTCCTCGAATTCGACGCGCAGACGGTCGTCGCCGCAATCGCTCCGCTGGCCAAATAGCCTCGCGTTCCGCGTTCGCGCCAGGCCGCCGTATACTCGAACACACAAATCTCGCGACGCTCTCCGCGTTCGCCACCGGGGCCCACTCCTCATGACCCAGACCGATGACCTGCGCACCGAGGCGCTCTCTGCCCTCGCCGATGCCGCAGGCGAACCCGCACTCGATGCATGGCGCTCCGAATGGCTCGGCCGCCAGGATGGCCGGGTCACCGCCCTCCTCCGTTCCGTCCGCGAACAGCCGGCCGAAGCGCGTGCAGCCTTCGGGGCCAACGCCAACACCCTCAAGCAGGCCCTCGAAGCCGCCTTCGAGGAGCGCAAAGCCGCCATCCAGCAGGCCGCCCTCGCGAACCTCGCCACGAGCCAGGCACTCGACGTCAGCCTGCCGGGCCGGCCGCAGGTTCGCGGCCGCCTCCACCCCGTCACCCAGACCATGCGCGATTGCGTCGCCGCCTTTAAAGAGATGGGTTTCCGCGTCGCCGAGGGACCCGAAGTCGAGTGGGACAAGTACAACTTCGA
>JBBSKE010000055.1:0-13554 GCA_038256595.1 Tepidiformales bacterium
CCTCGATACGCGCAATGCTAGCCCGGCCACATCGTTGACGAGCGAGACAGGCTCAGGCCGTACGGATCGTCGCAAGTCGCGCCGGGTGCCGAGTCATCCGCCCGCTCCGATCCCGTCGCGGCCCGGACCTGTACTTGCCATTCGCCAGGGAGTCAATAGCGCGAGAACCAGCCGCCATTCCGGGCCGCGCCCCATGGGCCGCGCTCACTTTACGGCTTCCAGGGTGGCTATCACGATCGCCAGCGCTTCGGCCTGCGTCAGCTGGTCCGCGACGTAGCGGATGGCGACGGTTCGCCCGTTTCCGACCGCCGCCAGGGTTGCGAAAACCGGCTCGGGGTCGCGGAAGTCGCCGATGTGCCAGGCCGAGATGCCGGGAACGCCCGTGGCGATGACCGTGCCCCATTCGGCGGCCGGGGCGACAAGTTCGCGGTTGTGCTGGACGAGCAGCGTCGTTGCGTTCGCGCCCTCGCGGTGGAGCGAGAGGTAGGCAGAGCGCAGTTCCGGGTTCGCGACCACCAGCGGCAGCCGTATCTGCACGAGCTGCATCCCGGCTGGGATGGTGGTGGGCAGCGCGATTTCGAAGCCGGCCGTCTGCGACGCCTCGTCGCGGACATCCTCCGGGTCGCGCCCGCCAACCACGAAATCGGTCCCATCGGTGACCCCGTTGGCGATTTCGAACACGGCTGGCAGGGGCGTTTCGGCGGGCAGCGGGTTGGGGATGTTCTGCACGACCCATGGCGGCGGGAGCTGCCCGGGAGCAGCGTCGAATAGCGCGCGAACCAGCTCAAGAACCTCGTCCTCGGCGGGTTGGCCCGGCCCGGCGTTGACAATGAACCCGCGCCCGCGGCCGTACGCCTGGTAGACCGACATCTGGCCCGTGTCGAAGCGGAAGACGTCGACATCCGCGCGGCCGGAGTCGACCGGGACGCCCTCGACGCTATCAATCTCGGTGTTGACCTGCTCGACCGAAACCCTGCGTTCGCCGGAGACGCCGTGGAAGCCGGTCAGAATCGAGCGAAAACCGCCGAGGACGATAGGTGAGCGCGGCTCGTGGTAATACCCGGCGAGGCGGTAGTCGCTGCCGGTGGGAACGACCAGCGGGAACCCGTACCGCTCCTCGGCCTCGGCGAGCGCCTGGTGTACCTCGCGGCCGTCGTCGATCAGGTAGGTGTCGAGCGCGGGCAGGGCTTCGGACACGTCGTTCGAACCTGGGTCGCCGTCGCCACCGAGGAAGAGCGCAGCCCCCACGCCGACCGCGAGCAGCGCCACCATTCCAGCCAGCGCAGCCTTGCCGAAGCCGGTCACGAAGAAGCCAGTCGCGGTCCGCCGCAGCCGCGAAAGCACACCGCCCTCGCGTTGCCAGGCCGTGATCGCCTCTTCGCGCGAGGAGACGTCGAGTCTCAGGAGGATGTCGCTGACGTGCGATTTCACGCTTTCGAAGCCGATCCCGAGGTGCTCGGCGATTTCGAGATTCGTCTTACCGAGCGCCATCTGCTCCAGGACTTCGCGCTGGCGCCCGGTCAGGCTGTCGAAATGGGTTCTGCGATGATGTCCGCTGCGATTCGCCATACCAACAACTCTACCGGGTGCGGCAGGCGAATCATCCCCCGGGAGAACACATAACGACGAACAGGACCTACGGCACGGCGTCGAGGGTCGAAATCAGCACCTGCATGGCCTCGTCCTCGGTCATCGCCTTGAGGAACACGAGGATGCTGACGGTTCGCCCATTGCCCACCGCCATGAGCAGCATGGCCCGCTCGGCAACCTCGGGATTGCGAATATCGCCGATTCGCCACGCGGAGATGTCGTCGCGAGTGGTCTCGATGGGCTCTCCCCATCCGGCCGAGGGCTCGACCAGTTCGCGGCTATGTTCGGAGAGGACGTAACTGGTCTCGCGGGACTCATCGACGAGCGAAATGTAGGCCGAACGAAGCTGCGGGTCTGCAATCACGGTGGGAATGCGAATCTTGAACAGCCGCGTAGTGCCCGGCAGCGACGCCGGCAGGGCGACTTCGAATCCGGCTGCGGCCGACGCCTGTTGCAGTGTCTCGTCAGCGTCGGCGCCTTCGAAGACGAAATCCGTGCCTCCGGTTCGGTCGTCGATGATCTGCGGTGGCTCGGTGACTGGCGTTGGCGTCGCTCGCGGATTCGGGATGTTCGAAACAACCGTGGATGGCGGGAGCGGGAGGGGGTCCGCATCGAACATCGAGAGCAGGATTGCGATGACCCGGTTCTGGTCGTCCTGCTCCACGCTCACGGCGGAAACGAGGAACGACCGGCCTCGGCCGATGCCCGTGTAAACCGCGCCGTTCGCTCGCACTTCGCGGAAGATGCGAATATCCGGACGTCCCGATTCCAATTCGTCCCCGGCCTGGACCTCGATTTCGGCGTTCATCTGCTGAATGCTGTAACCGGCGCCATTCGCGGCTCGAATGTTCGTCCGGACGGACTGAAAGCGACTGGCGACGACATCGGACGACGGTTCGTACGCGTAGTCGGTGAGCCGGTACTCATCGCCGGTTGGGGCAACGAGCCGAAACCCGTACCGCTCCTCGGCCTCGGCGAGTGCCTGGTTCACCTCGCGGCCGTCGTCGATGAGGTAGGTTTCGAGTGCGGGCAGGGCTTCGGCGGCGTCATTCGAACCCGGGTCGCCCTCGCCACCGAGGAAGAGCGCAGCGCCAACGCCGACCGCCAGCAGCGCCACCACGCCCGCAGTCGCAGCCTTGCCGAAACCGGTCACGAAGAAGCCAGTCGCGGTTCGCCGCAGCCGCGAAAGCGCGCTATTGTTCGCTCGCCAGGCCGCCGCCGCGTCCTCGCGCGAGGAGACATCGAGCCGCAGAAGGATGTCGCTGACGTGGCTCTTGGCGCTTTCGAAACCGATGCCGAGTTCGTCCGCGATTTCGATGTTCGTCTTGCCGCGCGCGACGAGTTCCAGGACTTCGCGCTGCCTGTTCGTGAGGTTGTCGAGGTGAATCTTGCGATGATGTCCAGTGCGCTCCGCCATGCGCTCACTTTAGCGAATCAAAACCCTGGGTCATCCCCCGATGCGCATCATTCGAACGCGGAATACTCGGCTCGGCAGGCTGCCCGGGCGGTATGGCGGTTGCGATGGTGTCCGCCGCTGCTGCCCATGGCCTTACTCTACCGAATCCAGATCGTGAGTCTTCCCCCAATGGCATGTATACAGCTTCGATATGAATCGTCTGGGCGAGACGGGTTCCGTTCATTGCTGCGCCATAAGAAGATCCGTCGCTCAGGAGGTGCTCATGATGATTTTGGGTCATCGTTGGCAGGTGGCGGTCGCCGGAGTCGTGAGTCTTGTCGCTTTCGCAGTGGCGATTGCGCTCGTCGTATTCGAATCGCAGCACGCCGAATCCGTGCGCGCAGAGACCGGCTCAGAGTCCTCGTTCCAGCAGGCGAACCTGGGCGTGCTTGGCGATGTCGATTGCTCTGAGTCTGTCCAGGTGCGCGACGTGCTCGAAGTACGGCGCTGGGCTGCGCGACTTGGCACGCCAGCGGATTGCCTCGCGTTCGCGGGCGATACGAACTGCGATGGCGAGCCGGATGCCGCCGACGCGCTGCAGCTGTTGCGCTTCCTGGCGGGGCTGTCGAACCCCGCCGTTCCCGGGTGTGACGCCATCGGAAGTGACGTGGGCGAACCGGTATCCAGCTTCCAACTCATCGATGCCGCCTTCGACGAAAGCGAGATCGACCTTGCGACGGCGCTGCTCTACAAGGCCTACGCCGCCTTCCACGACAGTAGATTGCCGGGGGAATTCCAGGGCAACGACGCGCGCGTGCAGGACAATCCGTTCCTTCACGCCGTGCTCGAGAGCTGGGAGGCACTCTCCGAGGACGAAAGGGATGCGCTGTTGCCGTTCCTTCTGCCGCCGAATTTACCGGGCAGCTGGTACGACCAGCAGCAGGCAGCGGGGCTATCGCTCGCGGATGCTGATGACTGGGCGACGATCGTCTCCGCGACTCTGCCGGTAAAAGTCTGGTATCACCCGGCCCGCCCGGGCGACGCTGCTCGCGCCGAATTCGTTGTCGCCGAGCTCGAAGGGACAATCTGGAACAGCCTCGTCGGACTCATGGGGCGCGGTCCGCTGCCAGACTGCGGGTCTGACTGTTTCTCCGGCGGGGGAGACGACCGCTTCGACATCTATCTCGCGGACTTGCCGACGAGTTACGTGACGTGGAACCCGCCCTACTTCCCCGATTGCTCGAATGTCCCGGCGTTCATGGTTCTCGGCGACTCGTCGAAGGTGACCCTCGCGCACGAATTCATGCATGCGATCCAGCTCGCCTTCGATGGCCCCTCCGATTGCGAAGAGTATCGCTGGGTAAGCGAGGCAACCGCCAATTGGACGAACGACTACGTTTATCCCGGGAACAACCAGGAGCATTTTAACTCGGTGGTGTTCTTCCATTCGCCGGACCGGCGGCTGGACCTTGTCAACCAGTCGCACGAATACGCGGCGTATCTCTATCCGTTCTTCCTGGCGCACCGGCTAAGCCCCCAGGCGATACGGGACATCTGGTTGGCGGGCGAGTCCAAAGTCAGCAGCCTCGCGGCCGTGAACCAGGCAACCAGTGGCGCAGGCGGTTTCGAAGCGCTGTGGCCAGAATTCGCGCTTCACAACTGGAACCAGGAACCAGTCGATGACTACCACGACTGGGACGCCATCGAAGGCGGCGCCAGGGCGTCACGGCGGACGTTTGGTGAGGGTGAATCCCTCCTCCTGAAAACCGTCGACTACCTCGGCGCGGCTTACTACTCCTACGAGTTCACGGAGGAGGTCGGCTATGTCGAATTCTCGAACACCCTTGCGGGGCGGGCGCATATCAAGGTGCAGGCGATCGTCAGCCTCGACGGTTCCTGGCAAGAGCCGGAGGACTGGTCGGAAGAGTCACGCAAGTCGTTCTGTCGAAATCTTTCGGGGCAAAACATCGACCGGCTGGTCATCGTCGTGAGCAACAGTGATTGGCAGGGCAAGACGACACTCGAAATGGAGAATGATCCGCCGAAGGTGCGGGTGGCTCCCGAGTCCTGCACCGCGCTGGTGGGGAGCGCAAGCACGACCTATACCACCAGCAGCGGTCATATCGGCCACGCAGGCACGACCGATGTCCGTTTCGAGTTCGACGAAGAGCGAAACGACTACCGGCCAGCCAGCGGCACGGTGACCTGGACGTATGACGGGATGAACGGGACTTGCACAGTCCACGGTTCCGGGGCGTTCCCCCTCAGCGAGAACGAGGGCCGCATTTTCATTGCCGAGCCAGACCTCAATGGCGACCAGCGGTATTACGCCACCGGGCATCGCCCCACCACCGGCAACTACCAGGCGACGAGAACCTGTCCTGACGGTGGAGTGTACCCATACAACATGGGATTCAACCTCATCTGGCTCTGGGCCAACGTCAGCTCGGGCCACATCGTCGAAGAAGACGGCCAGCTCCGCGGGACTGATCAGCAGGAATCCGGGGGCGGCAGCAACCTCCAAACCTGGGAGTGGGACCTGCGGCCTGCTCCGTAATCATCGGGCGAACCCTTCCCGTTGCAACGAGACCGGTGCCCGTCTCGCGGAAAATCGGGCACGAAAAAGTGGCCCTCCCATTACGGGAGGGCCGCTTTCATAAGGTTCACTTTGGCTGCGAAGGGCTAGGCCTTCATCGCCAGGGCCTGCGAGAGGTCCAGGCGGATGGCCGGGCCCATCGTCGTGGTCACGGTGACCGAGCGGATGTACTGGCCCTTGGCTTCGCGCGGCTTGGCGGCGTTCACGGCTTCGATAAACGTCGCCATGTTCTCGCGCAGCTTCTCGTCTTCGAAGCTCACCTTGCCGACCGGCACGTGGATGTTCGCGAGGCGGTCGAGACGGAACTCGACGCGACCCTGCTTCGCTTCCTGGACCGAGCGGGCAATGTCTTCTGGGCCGACGACCGTGCCAGAGCGCGGGTTCGGCATGAGGCCACGAGGACCGAGCACGCGGCCGAGGCGGCCAACCTTGCCCATCATCTCACGGGTGGCGATGGCAACGTCGAAATCGGTCCAGCCGTCTTCGATGCGCTTGATCAGGTCGTCACTGCCGACGAAATCGGCGCCGGCGTCGCGAGCGATGCCCGCCGGTTCGCCTTCGGTGAAGACAAGCACGCGGAGGACCTTGCCGAGGCCGTGCGGGAGGACCGTGCTGCCACGGATCTGCTGCTCGGCGTGGCGCGGGTCGAGGCCCGTGCGGATGTGAACTTCGACCGTCTCATCAAACTTGGCCGGGTGAATCTCCTTGGCGAGCGCAATCGCTTCGTCCGGAGAGTAGAGCTTGTCTTCGACCTTCGCGGCAGCTTCCTGCCACTTCTTCGTCTTCTTGGATGCGGAAATCGCTGCGGGCATTGTTATTTGACCTCAATGCCCATGCTGCGGGCGGTTCCGTCGATGATCTTCATGGCCTCTTCAACGGTATAGGCGTTGAGGTCGGGCATCTTCACTTCGGCGATGCGGCGCAGGTCGGCGACTCGGATGGAGCCGACCTTGGTCATCTTCGCGTTGGTCGAACCCTTCGGGATGCCGGCGGCCTTGCGCAGCATGTCGGCTGCGGGCGGCGTCTTCAGAATGAAGCTGAAGGAGCGGTCTTCGAAGATGGTAATCTGGGCTGGGATGATGTTTCCTGCGCGGTCGGCAGTCTGGGCGTTGTAATTCTTGCAGAACTCCATGATGTTGACGCCATGCTGACCGAGGGCAGGGCCGACCGGCGGTGCCGGGTTCGCCTTGCCGGCGGGGAGCTGCAGTGTGACCACTGCGCGGACTTTCTTTGCCACGGTACGGTTTCTCCTGGGGCGTGCTAGCGGCGGATGTCGAACGCGCGGTTGCCCACGCGGCGGCGATCCTGCCTCCGCAAATTGGCCGGGCACGATGGCCCGAACTCACAGTATCGCGCATCCGGCGGGTTATCGTCGACTGAGGTAGGCATGTTGGCCGCCGCCAAGCGCATCAGCCTCTCTGATAACGAAATCGAGCGTCGGCATGGTCTCGGACGTTAGCGGTTCACATTCGATTTGCTCGCCGATTCCGTCGTAGTGGTGCCGGTGGAGCTCGCCATGCGCCTGGTCGTATCGGAGGATCGCCTGTTCGGCTCGATGGTTCGTACCGCGCGGCCGCCATGCGTGGTTCTGGTAGAAATCAGTCAACACATGAAGCCGATTACCAGTGCGACGTTCTGCCCGCATCCACTTCAGAACACGCGACCGTACCCCACTACGACAGACGACTTCTCCGACCAGCCTGACCTTAATGGTCTCGCCTTGTGCGTCGCACGACTCGACAAATTCGAGCGTGTCGCTGGTCACAATGCCCTCAGCATAGAGCGTACTCATGTAGCCTTGGTGGATTACCTGGTACCGCTCCCAGGTGATCCAGTCGCGGCCCATCGGCGCCTGCCTCCCGGAGACTCATCAGCAACGTATAGTCAGGGAGGCATACCCGATGCCCCGCCGCGCGACCCCTTGCCGCGGGCGACCGTACAATCTCCGTATGACCCTCGCGCCATCCCGCATCACCCTCATCGAATCCGGGATGGCGCACCGCACGCTCAGCATCGATCGCTACACCAGCGACGTGCGCAGCATGCTCCAGGATGGCGGCCACACAGCCGAACGCGCGCCCTCCGCGTTCTTCCCGGGGCTCCTCCCGGCGCGCTGGAAGCTCAACCAGCGCCTCTACGCGCGAGTGGCGGCGGAAAAGCCCGATTTCATCCACACGATGAGCACCTGGCTCGCCTACCAGTTCTCGCGCATCACGGCGCCCGCGCGCATCGCCACCTGCCACGACCTCTATCCGACGACCATCCCGAACTTCTTCACGCCGAGCCTCTGGGCGAAGGTCGATGTGGCGATGCTGAAACGGTCGCGCAGCGGGTTCCAATCGGCCGATGCGGTCATCTGCATTTCCGGGTGGACGGCCAGCGTGCTCATGGAATGGGCGCAGGTCGACCCGGCGCGGATTTCAGTCGTGAACAACGTCGTGCAGGAGTCCTTCGCGCCCGTGCCCGATGCCCGCGAGCGGCTCGCGGCGGGCGGGATTACCCTCCCAGACGGCCCACGCATGCTCACGGTCGGCACAACCGGCTGGACCAAGAACGTGGCGCTCGCGATCCGGGCGATGGCCGCGCCGGGGATGAAGGGCGTCCAGTACGTGCGCGTCGGGCCGCAGCTGCCGCCGGATATGGTCGAACTGGCACGCAACATCGGCGCATGGGAGCGCATCACGCAGCTACCATACGTCACCGAAGAGCTGCTGCCGGCGGTTTATAGCGCCTGCGACGTGCTCGTCCAGCCAAGCCTGGTCGAGGGCTTCGGCTACCCCGCGGCAGAGGCGATGGCCTGCGGAACGCCCGTTGTGGCCTCGAATGGTGGCGCACTACCGGAGGTCGTCGGCGATGCAGGGCTCATCGTCCCCCTCCAGACGCCGACGCATCTCGCCGACGAGGCGCGCGCCTTTGCGGTCGAAATCGAACGCGTCGTCTGCGATGCGAAGCTCGCCGCAAACCTGCGCGCGCGGGGCCTCGAACGGGTGAAGATGTTCCGACGGGAGATGATCGCGCCGCAACTCTTCGCCGCCTACGAAAAGGCGAGAGACGCCCGCGCTGCTCGCTGAGTGCGCAGACGGCCGCTGCTTGCCGGGTGCGCTAAACTCGAGCGATGGCAGAGCAACTCGTCCTTCGAATCGCCCATCTCTACCCGGACGTCATGAACATCTACGGCGACCGCGGCAACATCATCGCCCTGCGGCACCGGGCCGAGACGCGCGGCATCAGGGTCGAAGTGATCGATGTCAGCATCGGAGATGCCTTCGACCCGAAGGATGCCGACCTCCTGGTGGTGGGCGGCGGGCAGGACCGCGAGCAGCGCCGCATCGCCGGCGACCTGGTCGCGCGCGGGCCTGGCATAGTTGGTGAAGTGAACGACGGCCTCCCGGCGCTGGCGGTTTGCGGCGGGTTCCAGCTTTTCGGGCACCGGTATGTGGACCACGAAGGCGGCATCATCCCTGGAATTGGCCTGTTCGACCTCGAAACGCGCCACCCAGGCCCGCGAGCAGACCGTTGCATCGGCGATGTCGTGCTCGAGACAGGCGATGGCGGGACGGTGGTCGGCTTCGAAAACCACGGCGGGCGGACCTACCTCGCGCCCGGGCAGGCGCCATTCGGGACCGTGCGCCGCGGCTTCGGCAACAACGCCGAGGACGGCACCGAAGGGGCACGGACGAAGAACGCCTTCGGCACCTACCTGCACGGCAGCCTCCTGCCGAAAAATGCCGCGCTCTGCGACGAACTCATCCTGCTCGCTCTGCAGCACCGCTACGGGCCGGAGGTTACGCTCGCCCCAATGCCTACAAAAGTCGAAGACCGCGCCCGGACCGCCGCTGTCGCCGTCGCCGAGGGCCGTTCGCGCAAGCCATAGCAACGGCAGCCGCCCGCCACCCGCTGACACGTCCGAGCCCCGACGGGAAACGGAGGGGGCGTCGTGATTCGCCGCAACATTCGCCCCGCCAGCAATACGCGTGACTCGGCGAAGCGGTCCCGGGTCACGAGTGGTGGGCCTGCGGGCAGGCGATTCGGCAGGTCGCGACGTTCCCAAGCCGGCGCACCGGGACGCTCGTTCCGGGCGTGTCGCGAGCGCCGCGAGGGTTAGCTCTTCGCTTCGCCCCACTTTTCCCAGAAGGTCACGTCTGCCGCAGGGATGCGCGTCAGCGGGCCGAAGTTGCGCGCGGGATAGCCGAGCGGGATGAGCGCGACCGGCTGGGCCGTCTCCGGGATTGCGAGCCATTCGCGCAGTTCCGGTTCGATGTTCGCGTTCATCGTCGTCATGACCGTCGCGATACCGAGCCCGCGGGCGGCGAGCAGCGTGTTCTGGACGGCGCCGTAGATCGAACTGCCCGAAAAGATGCTGGTCTTGCCGAGGGGCGCGCCATCGCGGTAGTAGCAGGCGAGCAGGAGGACCGGGGCCTCGCCGAGGTTCAGGAAGAGGTTGATCGCGCTCTTGCCCATCAGCCGCTTCGAGCGGTCGTCGGAGTCGGCGTTGCTGGTGAGGTAGTTCTGGAAGCCTTCGTTGCCTTCGTACCATTCGCGCATGCGGTCGTTGATCTTCGCGCGCATGACGGCGTCGCGGATGACGAGGAAGCGCCAGGGCTGGGTGTTCGTGCCGCTCGGAGCTTTCGTTCCCGCCTCGATGATCTTGAGCATGGTCTCATCGCTGACGGGCTGGTCGGTCCAGTAGCGGATGGCGCGCTGGGTGTAGATTGCCTCCCAGAGGTCGTTCGTGCCGGCGCGCTTATCGGTGGATTCGCTGGTGGAGTCTGTCATTGGTTTGTGTCTCGCAATTCCGTGATGTGGTGGTGTGCCAATCCTACGGGAGATGCGGGTTGCGGGTTATCGGAGGTGGCAAGTCGGCGGTGGTGAGTCGCGAGGGATCGGCTGGCGGTGCGAGTTGGTGGCGAGTCATGACGTCCCTCCGTTCCCGTCGAGGTTCGGACGTTTCGTGCAGGGGGTGCCCGTCGTCAGCGTTCGTCCTCGATGATGGCTTCGACTTCGATCTCGACGAGAATGTCTGGGTGGATGAGGCGCACGACCTGGACCATCGTGGCGGCCGGGCGGATGTCCCGGAAGAACTCGCCGTGGGCCAGCCCGATCGCTTCCCAGTGGTCGATGTTCGTGACGAACATGCGCGTGCGGACCACGTCGGCCATGGTCGCGCCGGCTTCGGCGAGGGCCGCCTCAATGATTTCGAAGCAGCGGCGGGCCTGCAGATAGGCATCGCCGCCGCCGAAAATCGTGCCGCCGGGCTCTGCGGAAGTTGTGCCGGAGACGGCGACGAAGTTACCCACGCGCACCGCCCGCGAGTACCCGATCACGGCTTCCCAGGGGCCGCCGGAGGAGATGTTCTGGCGGCTCACTTGAGGGTGAGCATCTGCCGGACCATCGCCTCGAGGTCCCGGGTGGTGCGCGGGTCGTCTTCGGCGCCGCGCCAGTGGCCGATCCCGAGCATCGACATCGTGTAGGCGCTGACGAGCGCGCGCGAGGTCGTCTCGGCCGGGATGTCGGCGATTTCGCCCCGTTCGATGCCGCTGCGAATCATCATCGTGAACTGGCGGATGACCCAGACGTTCGGGGTGCTCTCCGCGTGCGGGTTGCGCGAGTCCACCTGGAAGGCGGAATGCAGGAGGATGCGGTTGTCCTGCAGGTAGCGCGCGAACACGCCGAGGGCCAGGAGGATGCGGTCCAGCATCGGCGTGTTCTCGTTCACGGAGCCGAGGAACTCGCGCGTGACCTGCTCGCCATGGGCGCGCAAGACCTCGTGGAGAATGTCGTCCTTGTTCGAAAAATAGCCGTAGAGCGTGCCGACACCGCTATCGGCGGCCTCGGCGATCTGGGCGATGGAGGTGCTTTCGAAGCCCTGCTCCTGGAATAATTTCCGGGCTGCTTCGAGAATTGCCGCGCGCGTCCGGGCTTTGCGGCGTTCCAACCTGCTGGCGTTGCGGGAGGAATCCAGGGTCGGCGTGGTCATGTGTGTTACCCCTCGAATGTGGCTCTTGCCCGAATACTCGCCCTCGGCGTTCGTTAACGGAGCGGGAGTATAGCATCAGGGCGGACTCGGTTGCCGCCCGGCGGGGTAAACTCCTCGCCGCACGCCCAGTTATACAGGACGTTCGACATAGCGCGCCAAGGGCGTCAATTTCGCGAATTCCAGGTCATATTCGCGTTTCGACACGCGGCCGGAGTGAAGATCGAACCGGATTCGCGTCGACTCCAGGGCGATTCGGTCTGCTGCTTCCCTTTCGACCGATCCTTCGCCTACGATCGCCGTTATGGCCACCGTCGTGAACCCCGGAACTCGCGTCTTAGAAGATACGGACATCGAGTTCGAGAAGATCTTCCACCTCGTCCTCCTGGACGATGACGATCACACCTACCAGTACGTGATCGAGATGGTCGGCGCCGTTTTCGGCTACGGACGCGACAAGGCGTTCGCGATCGCGTGCATGGTGGACAACGATGGCCGCGCGATCCTCATGACCGGGCGAAAGTCGGAACTCGAACTGAAGCAGGACCAGATCCATGGCTACGGTGCGGACCCGCGCATGCCCCAGAGCGCCGGCAGCATGTCCGCCGTCCTCGAACCAGTGCCCCAGTAATCCACTGCCCGCGAAATTCCACCCTCAGCGGCGGCGGGACGTCCAGATCGTCCCAACGGCAGCCAGCCCGAACATGATGAGCACGCCGGTCCCGAAGATGACCCAGCCGTTGGACGCCTCGCCGCTCGGCAGGTCGCCGCTATCCTGGCCGTCTGCGCCACCATCGGGGCCAGGGGGACGTGGCCGGGGAACGGTCGGAACCCCGGGAGCAGGCGTCGCGGCGCCGATCTCCGGTGGTGGCGGCCCATCGCCGCAATCGAGCCCATCTTCCGGGATCTTGAGTTCCACGAGGTAGTCGTTTACCGCTTCGTCGACGCAGTCATCCCCGCCGTAGACCGTGTGGCCATCCCCGCGATATGTGATGAGCACCGAATCCTTGAGTTGCTGGTTGACCGCGACGCCCCATTCGTAGGGCGTGGCCGGGTCGCCGGTGGTCGCGATGACGACGATGGGCGGCGTGCCGGTGACCCTGGTGGGCGGTTCCAGCGGGTCTGGCTTCGCTTCCCAGAATTCGCAGTAGAACCCGGTCGCCAGCGCGGGGCCGAATCGCGGCGAGACGGCGGCAATCTGCCCCAGTGAGGCGACGTAATCGCCGTAGGTGACCGGCAGGCTCGAAGGTTCGTTGTCGATGCAGTTCACGGCGAGGTTCATCTCCGTGCTGTTCGAATAGAAGCCACCGCGGCGGTCGAGGTAGGCGTCGGCGGTCTGGACGAGGCCGCTGCCATCGCCATCGAGCGCCGCATCGACGATCCGGTCCAGGGTTCCCCAGCTCGCCTGGTTATAAAGGGGAGTAATCAGGCCGAGCATCGTTTCGCCGGGGCCAGCGGGCCGGTCCGCCGTCTTCGATGGGATAGGCGCTTCTTCGACCCGGGCGAGCAGCTCGTCGATCACGTCTCCGGGGTCGCCGCGCCTGGCGATCCGGCAGCTCTCGCGAGACCGGCAATCGGCAAGGAAGTTCTCCAGCGCGCGCTCGAAGCCAACCGACTGCGAGATCGTCAGGTCGTCCGTGTCGAGTGCGAGGTCGACGGCACCATCGAGGACCATCGCCCGGATGTTGCCGGGGAAGAGTTGGGCGTAGACCTGCCCGATGACCGTGCCGTAGGAGTATCCAAGATAGGTGAGCTTCGCATCCCCGACCGCCCGGCGAATCTCGTCCATGTCCCGGGCGACGTTCTTCGTGCCATAGAAATCGAGGGCGGGGCCGGCTGCTTCGGCGCAATCTTCCGCGAGCGTCTTCGAGGCGGCCCCGAGGGCGGCGAATTCGGCCTCATCGTCGGGTGAAGGGTCGGCCGCGACGTAGGCCTGGAGGGTGTCATGGCATTCGAGCGGGGAGCTCTCGCCGATGCCGCGAGGGTCCCAGCCGACGA
>JBBSKE010000056.1:0-13505 GCA_038256595.1 Tepidiformales bacterium
AGCGGCCAGGGCGATTCGCTCGATATTTCGCTGCAGGAGGTGCAGGCGGCCTGTCTCGAGGGCTACGGCCCGGCAGCCCTCGTTCGCGGCTCCGAAGCGGCTCGCACGAGCAACCAGCTGCGCGCGATCTGGGGCATCTACCCCTGCGCAGACGGCCACATCGGCGTCGCCTCGATGGCGCGGCAGACGGGCTCGGTCTGGCGGCTCATCGGCCACCCGGAACTCGTCGACCAGCCGGCCTTCCGCAACCTCCAGATCGACCCGGAGATGAACTCGGTCGCGGAGCTGCTAATCGGCGAGTGGACGGCGACGCGCACCGCCCAGCAGATCTTCGACGAGGCTGGAGAACACCGCGCGCCGTTCTCGCTCATCGCCCGGCCACGCGACCTGCTGGAGTCGCCCGGTCTCGTCGCCGCCGGGTTCTGGCGCGAAGTGGACCACCCCGTGCTCGGCAAACACCTGCAGCCGGGGATGCCATTCGAGATGAGCGGCGCCTGCGATGAGATTCGCCGCGCACCACTCCTCGGCGAGCACACCGAGGAGGTCTTCGCCAGCCTCGCAGCCAGCGCAGCCCCGGTAGCTGCGCCGCCCTCGGATTCGGCGCCAAAGCCGCTGCTCGATGGCATCCGCGTGCTCGACCTCTCGCAGGTCTGGGCGGGGCCGTATGCTGCGCGCTTCCTCGCGGACATGGGCGCGGACGTGATCCATATCGAAGGGCCGTCTTTCCCGGATGCGGTGCGTTCGGCCGCAGCGCCCGGCCAGGATCGACAGTTCGACCGCTCGGCCTACTTCAACGACTACAACCGAAACAAGCGCGGCCTCGTGCTCGAACTTCATGACCCGGCGGGGCTCGCGGCCTTCCGGGCGATGGTTGCGAACTCCGACGTGGTGCTGGAGAACTGGAGTGTCGGCGTCTCCGACCGGCTCGGCATCGGCTACAACGACCTCGCCGCGATTAACCCGCGCATCGTCTTCGCGCAGATGCCCGCCTATGGGAACGATGGCCCGGACGCGGCGCGCGTCGGATTCGGCCCGGCAATCGAGCAGATGGGCGGCCTCGTCGCGCTGCAGGGCTACGAAGATGGCCCGCCACACAAGAGCGGCATCTCCTATGGCGACCCGAATGCGGGGATTACCTCTGCCGGGGCGATTGCGCTCGCACTGTTCAATCGCGAGCGGACGGGCGTGGGCAGCCACATCGTCCTGCGCCAACGCGACAACATGATCGGCATGGTGGGCGAATACATGGTGGCCGAGTCCCTCGGCGTCGAAGTACCGGTTCGCATGGGCAATCGCGACCTCGACTGCGTGCCCCATGGCGTCTACCAGTGCGCCGACGAGGGCGGCCGTCCGCAGCGCGACATCGTCGGCAACGACATCCGCGAGGTGACGGACACCTGGGTCGCGATCGCGGTCGATTCCGACGAGGCCTGGGTGAATCTTCGCGCCGTCGTGGGCGACAACCGGCTCGACAACCCCTCGTTCGCCACCGTCGAGGGGCGGCGCGCGGCCGAACGGCATATTGACGAAGTGCTCGCCGAATGGGCGAAAGACAAGGTTGCCGGGGAGGTCACGGCTGAGCTCCAGGCCGCCGGCGTGGCCGCGAGCCCGGTCCTCTCGCCGCTGATGCTGACCCGCGACCCACACCTCGCCGCGCGCCAGTACGTGCAGACCTACGACCATCCCCTGACCGGCCAGTGCGCGACCTTCGCGCCGGTCTGGCGGCTTGCAGACCGGCCGCTCGGCACGATTCGCCCCGCGCCAATGTTCGGCCAGCACAACCGCGATGTCCTCGCCGAGGTCGCCAGGCTCGATTCGGCCGCGATCGACGAACTCGAGCAGCGCGGCATCATCGCCACGATGCCAACGGCCTAGGAGGAGCCAAATCGCCCCCTCTCAGGCGGTGGCGATGACCTCGGGGGCGTAGCTCGTGGCGATGTGGCCCTCTGTCGTGAGCCGTGCGATTTCGTCCTCGGAGAAGCCGAGCAGCTCGCGGTAGACGTAGTCGTTATGTTGCCCTAGCGCGCAGGGCGCCTGGCGGATGCGCACATCAGACTTCGAGAAATGGAAGGCCGGGCTCCCGAAATCGGTCTCCGGGTAATCCTCGGTCGCGGGCAGGCGCGTCCACGCCCCGGAGGCCGCGAGATGCGGGTCATTGGCGGCGTCGCGCGCGTCCATGACCGGCCCGGCCGTGACGCCACCGGCCTGGAGCGCGTGGAAGAGCTCGTAGCCATCGCGATTCGCGGTGAACTCCTGGAGCCTCTGCTCGATCTCGTCCTCGCGGGCGGCGCGGCCACTGCGGGTGTCGAGGTCCGGGTTCGTCGCCCAATCCGGGCGTCCGAGCAACGCCACGAGGTTCTGCCACTCGCTGTCATCGCGGCAGCTGATGGCGATCCAGCGGTCGGCGCCGGTCGTCGGGAAGACGCCGTTGGGGACGAAGCCTTCGCCGCTGCGATTACCGAGCGACTGGTGCGTGCGGCCGTTCCAGGCGGCATCGAGCAGCGACTGCGGGAACATCTGGCTTGAGGCTTCGAGTTGCGCCATTTCGATGACCTGGCCCTCGCCCGTGCGGCGGCGATGGCGGAGGGCGGCGAGCAGCGCAATCGCCCCGTGCATACCGGCGAAGTAGTCGCCCGCGAGGATCGAGGTGTTCGCGAGCGGCGAGGTGTCCCGGTAGCCGCGGAGGTAGGTCGCACCGGCTGCGGAGTCGATATGCGAGCCGTACCCGCGGCCTTCGCGGTACTCGCCGCTGCGGCCATAGGCGGGCATGTGGAGAATGACCGCGTCCGGCCGCTCGGCGCGAATGGCGTCGTCGCTCAAGCCAATCTTGTCGAGCGTGCCGAGAGCGATGTTCTCGGCGACCACGTCGCTCTGGCGAATCAGCGCTTTGACGATGGCGAGACCCTCGGGCCGGCGGCTATCGACCGTGAACGACTTCTTGTTGCGCATGACGTGGATGAACGCCGGGCAGTTGTTCCAGGGGCGCGGACCGGGGTCGTCGTTCGGGTGGCCACCCATCCAGGGCGGGATGAACTTCGCCATCGCCGCATTGATCCGTGGCGAGGAGGCGCGCGTCATCGGGTTCCAGACGAACTGGTTCTCGACCTTGATGCATTCGGCGCCGAAGTCCGCAAGGTACATGCTCGCCGTCTGGCCGGCCCAGACCGCCGTGAAATCGCAGATGCGGATGCCTTCGAGGGGGAGAAAACTGCCGGGTGCGCTCATGCCACCGCTCCTTGCTCGCGAAGTTCGCGGATTCGTGCGTCGTCGTAGCCAATCTCGGCCAGGATGGCGTCGGTGTGCTCGCCCAGCATCGGCGCGGCATGGCGGATGCGCCACGGTGTCTTTTCGAGCTTGTAGGGCCGCGAAAGCATCGGGAATTTGCCCAGGACGGCGTGGTCCACTTCGGTCCAGAGGCCGCGGTCGCGAAACACCGGGTCGTTGACGATATCGCTGCCCGTGAGGATGGGCGCGAGCATGGCGTGCGTGCGGCGGGCTTCGGTCCAGACCTCGACCATCGTGTGGCTCAGCATCCAGGGGTAGATGATGCCGTCCGCCTCTTCGCGCGCGCCCGGCGAGGCGAGGAAGGCGAGGTCGCTCCACTTCGGGTCGTCGAATTCGCCGCCGGTGAACATCGCCGTGAACCGCTTCCAGTAGGGACCCCCGGAGGCGGTGACCTCGACATGGCCGTCGGCGGTCGGATAGACGCCACCCGCGACGCCCGCACCGTTGCTCACCGGGCGAGTGTGGACGCGCCCGGACCAGCGGTAGCCGAGGATGGCGCTGCTCCGGCGGTCCACGTTGGCTGCCTGCGTTTCGAAGAGCGAGACCTCGATGTGCTGACCGATGTCGTGCAATTCGTAGGCGTGGATGGCACCGAGCGCGCCAATCGCCGTCATCGCGCCGGACTGGAGAAGCGCCGCCGTGCCGCCCATTTTCAGCGGTTCGCGGGAGGCGATGCCGTGGCTGAACATCTCGCCGCCCATCGCATAGAGCACGAGGTCGGTGAGCGTGTAGTCGCGGTAGGGGCCGCTGCGGCCGAAGTTCGTGAGCGAGACCATCGGCGCGTTCGTTCGAAAGGCGACGCGCTCGTAGCTGATATTGAGCCGCTCAGCGACGTCGGGCGGGAAGCTTTCGACCACGAGCGTCACCCTCGGGAGGAGATCGTTGATGACCTGCTGGCCGCCGGGACTGGTGAGGTCGACGACCAGCGACTCCTTGCTCGTGTTGAGGAACTGGTAGGTGCCGCCGCGTTCGACCCCGGCTTCGTCAACCAGCCACGGGCCCGCTGCGCGCACACAATCGCCGCCGGGCTTTTCTACTTTGATGACGCGCGCGCCGAGGTCAGCGAGGATCTTGGTCGCGTATGGGCCCGCGACATGGGCCGTGAAATCGAGAACGGTGACGCCTTCGAGCGCATCCATACGCCTGCTCCGGGTGGCTCTCGCCGAGGGATTGCGGCGAACTCTATCGTGCTGCCGGAATGTGTGCGACGGCGGCCGCGATTCGCAGCTACACTGGGACCTGGAACGCGAGGAACATATGACCACTCTATTGATCGAAGACCGCGTCATCTCCGTGCCCCAGGCACGCGCGGATGGCGAAAACCTCTGGGTGCCGCTGGCGGACATGCACGACACCGGCTGGGAACTGAAGCCAGAAGGCGCCTGCCGCGGCGAGGCCTGTTTCCCGCTGCCATTTGGCAAGGAAGCCGAGTTCGTCGAGGCCGGGTCCTTCAACCTCGGCCGCTTCGCCGCTTATCTCGGGCAGCCGGTGGTCCATGACGACGAATCCGGGACCTGGGCGTTCGGCGAATCACCCGACGACCAGAACGAGATGCTGCGCTCCCTGGAGGCGCCCGAATTCGCCCTCCCAGACCTCGATGGCCGGCTCCACAACCTCAGCGACTACCGCGGGCGAAAGGTCTTCCTCGTCTCGTGGGCCTCGTGGTGAGGATGCCGCTTTGACCTGCCCGTGTGGCAGGCGCTCTTCGAAGAACTGAACGATACGAACTTCATGCCGCTCGCGGTCGCCCTCGATTCGCGCGGTGTCGAAGCTGCCCGGCCATGGATCGAAGCTGCAAAATCGACCTATCCGTCGCTGATCGACGAAAACCACCGCGTGGCCGCGCTCTACAACATGGTGAATGTGCCGCAGGCGGTCTGGATCGACGAGGACGGCGTGATCGTGCGGCCGACGGAGACTGCGGGCGCGAGCGAAGCCTTCCGCAAGCTCGACCGGACCACCGGGAAGATGCCACCGGAAGAGGTCGCGGCCTCGAAGGCTGCCAAGGCCGCCTACCTGGACGCACTGCGCGACTGGGCCCGGAATGGCTCGAAGTCGAAGTACGTGCTTTCGGCGAAAGAGGCGGTATCGCGGACGAAGCTGGTGACGCCGGAGCAGGCGCTCGGCAACGCCTACTTCCGGCTCGGCGAGCACCTCATCCGCACGGGTCGCGTCGAGCAGGGCAACGGCTATCTCGACGAGGCCAAGCGGCTTCGGCCGGAGAGCTGGGCGTTCAAGCGCCAGGCGTGGAACCTCGACGAACCAGGGAAGGCGAGCGGCCCGGAATTCTGGGCGGCGGTGGAAGCGCTCGGCGACGAGCATTATTACGAGCCAGCGCAGCTGTAAGCGCCGTTCGAACGTGGGTCGAACAACCGGCGGCGAGCGGAGCCGCGTTCGACCCTATCGCTATAGTCGCTTTACAATTCGGGTGATCAGCCGTGGTTGTGCCGGAGGGGTTCGTGGTAGTTCAAGCCCTGCGAGATGCGCGTCACCTTGGGACCGTGCAAGAGATTGCAAAGGTCAAATTCCCGTTCCCGAGCGAAGAGTTCCCGGAACTCGAAGCGATCGTCAACATCCCGAAGCCGTACATGGCCATCCCCGGCCCCGATGGCAAGGACATCACGCCGGACATCGTCGTGGTTCGCCGCCCGGGCACGTGGCTGAAGATCATGGCCTACGTCGAGACCGAGGACACGGTGAACGATGAGTCGGCGCTCAAGCGCTGGCTGCCGGCCTCGAAAGTCGGCGACCTCGTCATCTACGTGCCGTTCGGCTGCGCCATGGATGCCAAGAAGCTCTGCAAGAAGCATGGCGTCAAAGCCAAGGGCATCCGGATGTGGCGTTTCCGCCCGGTCTGGGGCCTCGATGTATCGGAGGCCTAGCGAATGAATGTCTTTTTCGATGTCGATCACACGCTCGTGTTCGCAACTCAGCACGCAAACAACCTCCGCCCGGGCGCGCACGAAGCCTTTCGCCGCCTGAAGGCCGAGGGCCACATGGTCTACGTCTGGTCGGCCGGTGGCAAGGATTATGTCGAGAAGGTCGTCGAAATCCACGGCCTGCTCGAGTGGGTCGATGGCTGCTTCGACAAGGACCCGAAGGTCCAGCCGAAGCCCGACTTCATCATCGATGACGACTGGTACCTCGTGGAGAAGTACGGTGGCCACCTCGTCAGCCAGTACAAGGTCGTCGACGACGAGGACCGCGAACTCCACGAATCCACCGAGCGCGTCCTGGCGCATCATGCCGCCCTGCTGGTCGCCGAGACCGAATAACCCGCGTTTCGCCCTCCGGGACTGCTGCCCATGCCATCTACCCGGGAAATCGCCATCGTCTCGCTGGCCGGGATCGTCGCGACCCTCGCCGTTGCCGCGCTGCTCGACCTTGGCGCCTACCCGACGGTGCTCGTGGCTTGCGCGATCAGCCTGAACTACTGGGCCGTGCGCGGGCTCTGGAAGTATCGGCGGGACCGGGTAATTCGGGTCGAGGATGACGAGCGAGTCTTGAATGATCGCGACCTCTAAAATTATCCCGACCGTATGACGCCTAATTTCCTTCGACTCTGACGTTTGGACTTAGCAAAATGCTCTCTTGCGGCGTATCGGTCGCGGGGATGGCCAACTTGTCGGATGAGGAAGAACCAGCGTCGGCACCAACCCGGTACGGGCCGTTCGACCGCCTCAAGTCTGACACGCACACAGTAGAGGATGCCCTCGAGCAGGCACGCAGCGGTGAACTCTGGGGTCGAGTGCCATGGGGCAGCGACGTCCCGCAGGTCCAGGCGTACACCGGCCCACTTCCTGATGGGTTCGAGAGCATGGAGTTCTATACCGGCACGCGAACTCTGCGAGGTCTGCGAGGGCAAGGGATGGGGCGTGATAGGCAATCCGGGCCTGTTTGGGTCAGTTGAGATGTCCGCCGCTATGAGGTTGGACCCGGCGCAGTCGCGACATTAACTCGTTGCCGGAGGCGGCAGTTCCAGCGCTCTGACTGCCCAGGGGAACGCGGTCGAGAGCTGTTCCTTCTGCACGCGACGGACGAATGGCGCAGTCGGGATGATTGGCAGGCCGGCGCGGGCGGCGAAGAAGCCGGAGAGCAGCGCCGCATACCCCGGCTCGTGCGGGAGAATCGACTCCGGAGCCGGGCCGCCTTCGAACTGGAGGCTCGGCAGCCAGAACGCGACGTCAAGCTTCCCCGGGCCGCGCGCGGCATGGCTCCAATCGATGAGCACCGGTTCGTCTTCGTCCGCGAAGCAGAGGTTGTCGCTGCGGACATCCAGGTGAACGACGGTTTCGCCGGTAAGGTCCACAGAGGACTCTGCCGCGAGAAGCGCCGGCAATGCCGCATCGAGCCACGCCGCGTCGCAGAGCCCCAGCGAGAGGAATGGCTGCGGGTTACGCGACACTTCCTGCCAGTGCGCGCCGGTCTGGAAGATCGACTCGCTCGCCTTCGGGAGGAAGTCCGGCGCGGGGATTGCGGCGACCTCGGCGAGCATCGCGCGCACGGCCTCGACGTTCGCCCAGCTCCAGGGCGGCGGCCAGTGCGCGTAGGTCAGGTCCTCCATGAGGAGCATCGGCCGCTCCGGGTCGTCTTCGAAGGCGGCGATGGAGGGCATACAGCGCGCATGGATCTCGGCGTAGATCCTCGCCTCCTGCCGGAGCCAGCCCGCGATAAGCGGCGTCGTCGCGATTTTCGCGAAGACGGTCGAGCCATCCGGGAGGGTCGCGACCCAGCGCTCGGCGGGCGAATAGCCGCCCGTTCGACGGACCCACGCCCGCGGAGTGCCGCCGGTGATGCGCGCGATTCGTTGCTGCGTTTCGAGGTCAGGCGCTGTGGACATGGGCATCCCACCGGGGGTAGCTGCCGAAGACCTTGACCTCGGCGCAGATTGCTCGCACCTCGTCGAGGGCGGCGGCGCACTCGGGGTCGTCGGCGTGGCCGTGGAAGTCGAGGAGGAAGATGTACTCGCCGAAGGTTTCGCGCGTCGGCCGGCTTTCGAGCTTCGAGCAGCTGATCCCGCGCGCTGCGAAGACGTTGAGTACCGAGGAGAGCAGCCCCGGGCCGTCGCCATCGAAGAGGAAGGAGATGCTCGTGCGGTCGCAGCCGGAGGGGTGAGTCGCGCCGCGCCCGACGAGGAGGAAGCGTGTGACGTTCGTATCCGTGTCCTGAATGTCTGTCGCGAGCACCTCGGCGCCGTTCAGTTCGGCCGCGCGGAGGGTCGCGAGGGCCGCGGCGCCGGGGCCGTGCTTGAGCGCGAGCTGGACTGCCGCGGTCGTCGAGAGGGCCGCCTCCATCGTCACCATCGGGAGGTTCGCCTCGAGAAACTTGCCGCACTGGCCAAAAGCGGCGGGGTGGGTGTAGACCACGGTGATGTCGGCGATCGTAGTTCCGGGTGTCGCCACGAGATTGTGGACGACGGGGACGAGGGCCTCGCGCTGGATGGTCAGCTCGAGGTTGTCGTGCGCGAGGATGTCCAGCGTCTCCGGGACGGAGCCGGTGAGCGCGTTCTCGATCGCGAGTACGCCCGCGTCCGCGAGACCGTCCCGTACAGCTGCGGCGACCGCAACGTGCGAGGGGTAGGGAACGTGCTCGGCTTCGGGCGCGAGGCGCATCACGGCCTCCTCGCCGAACGTGCCGGGAGGGCCGAGGAAGGCGACGCGCTGCGGGCCGGGCATCAGGTATCGAGACCGTGCGTGGTGCCGATGAGCGCCTCGCGAAGCAGCTCCTCGGAGTCGTGCCGGGTGACCACGACGAGCGCGTCGCCGGCATGGAGCCGGGTATCGCCGCCGGGAATGCGCGGCACTCCGCCGGGATCGACGATCAGGGCGATGAGCGACTCGGGCGGCAGGAGCACTTCGCGTACCGAACGGCCGACCGCAGGCGAGCGCTCAGGGAGCTTGAATTCGACCAGTTCGAGGCCGCTCGCGAGCTGCAGCAGGGGGATCATGTGGTGCGTGACCGGCAGTTCCTGTTCGATCTGCGAGAGGACGGCGTGGGTCGCGGAGATGGTCGTCTCGATACCGCGCTTTTTGAAGAGCATCTCGTTTTTCGGGTTGTTGATGCGCGCGATGGTTCGCGGGACGCCGCGGCTGCGGGCGATTTCGCAGATCACGAGGTTGTCCTCGTCGTCGCCCGTGACCGCCGCAACAAGATCAGCGCGCGACACTCCGGCGCTATCGAGGACAGTTACTTCGCAGCTGTCGCCACGCATGACGACGTCGCCGAGTTCGTCCGAAATGGCGTTCGCGCGCCCTTCGTCGCGTTCGAGGACGAGCACTTCGTTGTTCGCCTCGAGGAGTTCCTGGGCGAGGTGGAACCCGACTTTTCCGCCGCCGGCGACAATGATGTACATCGCTAACTCCCCTTCGGGCCGAGCAGCATATCGACCATCACCTGTGCGCCGACAATCGTCGGGCTGAAGGTTTCGAGGCCCATTTCGCGGTAAATCGCCTCACGCTCCGGGTCGTAGACGCGGCAGATGACGCGCTTCACGCCGTAGACCTCACGCGCCATCTGGCTGGCGAAATAGTTGCGATTGTCGCCCTGGGTGAGCGCATAGAAAGCGCCAGCGTCCTGGACACCGGCTTTTTCGAGGGCCGGGCCATCCATCCCGTTGCCCACGCGGGTGATGCCCCGGAATGTCGGCGGGAGGCGCTTGAAGGCGCTGGGATTCATGTCCATGACGGTCACCTGGTGACCGGCGTCTTCGAGCAATGTCGCCACCCGCGCGCCGACGCGTCCGCAGCCCATAATCAGCACTTTCACGAATGGCGCCCCCCGGTCGATTCGGCGGACGTGGTTACTGCCGCTGCCTGGCGCGAGACCAGCACGGTCGCCTTCGCGTTGCGAAGGACGAATTCGGCCGCCTTGCCGAGGTGCGAACCGCCCCCGTGATGGTCGTAGGAGACGCCCATTACGATGAGATCGGCGTTGCGATCGACCGCTTCGTCGACGATGGCCGCGCCCGCATCGCGGGCCTGCAGGAGTTCGCCGGTGATGTGGTAATCGAGCGTGGAGGCGATCTCTTCGGCCTTGCGGAGGACCTGTTCGCCCTTGCGCGCTTCGGAATCGAGGCTGGCATCGAGGGGCATCGAACGGTTCACTTCGATGACGTGGACGGCGATGACGGTACTCTTGCCGGCCTTGGCAAGGGAGCAGGCGAAGGCGACTGCCTCCAGGCTGTAGCCGGCGCCGGTGACGGCCACGAGGATAGTCCGGTAGAACGCGGGGAGTGTCATAGCGCGGTTCGCCTCACAGCCGGGAACCGTCCCCGGACCCCTCGGTTATTCTTCATCCTGCGTGAACCAGAGCCGGACGACGCCATTGATGACGAGCACCAGCCCGATGGCCGTGCCTATCCCGAACGAAGTTGTCTGCGTGAGCATGAACAGGATCAGCGCGATGCCGAGGATGACGGAAGTTACGGAGAAAATGTAATTTGCAGTTCGCATTGGTCAACAAAGCGCCCCCGGGGCACTCCTCAGGATCGATGCTAACGCGAACAGGCAACGCGTACCAGCAGGCATGCTGCGGAGACGATGACATTCGTGCGTGTGTGCTCGTCATGGTTCGCATCTAAAGAATCGGGGCGTCGGCGACGAGGCCGGTCGCGCGGAGTTCGGCGACCTCCGCGTCCGAAAGGCCGAGTAGGCCGCGGAGAATCTCGTCGTTATGTTCGCCAAAGAGTGGCGATGCCATGCGGATCTTGCCCGGCGTTCGGGAGAGCTTCCAGGGGTAACCGTCCCAGCGATGGTGGCCGACTTCGGGGTGAACGACATCGACGAAGTAGTTCCGGGCGAAGAGATGCGGGTCCGAGACGATCTCCCAGTTCGCGAGCACGGGACCAGCGGGGACGCCGGCTTTCTGCAGCTTCTGCGTCGCCTCCTGGTGGTCGAATTTCGATGACCACGCGGTGATGGCGGCGTCGATGGTGTCGTGGTTCGCGAGCCGATCTTCGACGTCAGGGTATGCGTCGGCCAGGCCGGGTGCGCCGATGACATCGCAGAGCTTGCGCCACTGCGGATCGGTTTCGATGCCGATGGCCAACCAGCAGTCCTCGCCGACCGACCGGTATGCGCCCTGGGGAGCGATGCGGCGTGAGCGATTGTTCATCGGCCCACCAACGCGGCCGCTGAGCTGGTAGTCCATCAGGGCTTCGAGATTGAAGGACATGCCCGATTCCTGGAGGGCCATCTCGACGTTCGCGCCACGGCCGGTGATTTCGCGCTGGATGAGCGCGGCGACGATCCCCGCGGTGGCGTGCGTCCCGGCGATGGGGTCGGCGTAGTAGGAGCCGGTGCCGAAGGGCGCACCTTCGCCGTAGCCGAGCTGGGAGACGAGCCCACACGAGGCTTCGACGTTGGAGCCATATGCCACATAGTCGCGCTCGGGGCCGGTCGCGCCGAAGCCGGAGATGGAGCACATGATGATTCGCGGGTTTCGCTCGGCGAGCGTCTCGTAGGTCAGGCCAAACTGGGCGAAGACGCGCGCACTGTTGTTTTCGAGAACGACATCGGAATCTTCGACCAGCTTGAGGAAGAGTTCGCGGCCACGCGGCTTGGAAAGGTCGAGCACGAGGTCGCGCTTGTTCCGGTTGAAGAGGTTGAAGTAGCCCGCCCGGTTGTAGGGGCGGTTCCACATCTGGTTGCCCGCCTGGTGGAGGGCTCGCGTTGCCGGGCGGCGGCCAGTCTCGATCTTGATGACGTCCGCGCCGAGGTCGCCGAGCTGGCGGCCGGCGAATGGACCCGCCCAGTTCGCGGTTACCTCGAGCACGCGAAGGCCGGCAAACGGGAGGTCATCGGCCGATTCCGGGGCTGGTGCTGTTCGCACCTCACGCGCCGGGAGCTTCATGCCCGTGTGCTCGCCGAGGCGTGGTGCGCCCGCCTGGGGTCCGGTCGGCCCGCTGGAGAAGTTCCAGGGCGGCCCGGGAATCTTGACCGCGCCGGCCGCCGAGTTCGTCACCTCGCGCCACCAGTTGCGCGCCGCCAGCTGAGTCGATTCGGCGAGGTCCTTCGTCGTGTTGACCGGCGTGATCGCGATGCGCATCGCCTGGGCGGTGTGGTAGATCTCCTGCTTCGTGAAGTTCGCCGCCCATTCGGCGACCATTTCGCGCACTTCCGCGACGGCCGTCCGCCAGGTCGCCAGGGTGGTGAGGCGCGTGTCGTCCATCATGTCGGGCCGGTCGATCATGATGAAGAGCGCGGGGTTCGCGACCGGCATCCAGAAGATGTGGCCGTCGGCGCAGGGAATCATGACGCTCGGCTCGCGCACCTGGATCTGGCCGATGTGGGTCCACATCGTGGTGAGCCAGGAGTGGTCGTTGAGCATCGCTTCGAAGTTCGTGACCTCCACGCGCTGGCCGGCGCCGGTTCGACGCGCGTGCCAGGTGGCTATCGCTGCCCCGGCGGCGAGGTGCATGCCGGCGTGGAACTCCGCCTGCTGCCCGGGGAGCAGGAGCGGGTACTTCGATGGGTCGCCGCTGAAGTACATGTAGCCGCCCATGGCGTAATCGACGATTTCGCTGCTGACGCGCCCGGCATAGGGGCCATCGTTCCCGAACGGCGAGTGTTCGACATAGACGAGGTCCGGGTGGCTTGCGGAGAGCGCTTCGTAGGCGAGCGGCGAATTCGGCCGCTGGCGGGGCGCGAAGAAGATGTCGGCGTCTGCAACGAGTTTGCGGACGGCATCATGACCATCGACGCTGCCGAGGTCGGCGACGATGCTCTTCTTCCCGGCGTTGAGGGCGAGGTGCAGCCCGCCAAGTTCGATGTCGGGGATGTCGTCGCGGAACGGTCCGAGGCGCCGGATCCGGTCGCCAATCGGCGCTTCGACCTTAATGACGGTCGCGCCGAGGTCGACGAGCAGGCGCCCGGCATACGCGGTGGCGACCCCTTCCGAGCAATCAACCACGACAACGCCAGCGAGTGGCATCTGTTCAGCCATGTTCCGCACCCCGAGGTATTTAGCCTCGCGCTAGTCTACTTCGCTCGTTCATCCGCGATACCGCGATTCGAATGAGCTTCGGGGGCGAATCTGGGGCGCCTCAGGCGGTCTCGACCTCGCGCACCATGCCCGCAGCGACCGTCCGCCGGGTTGCGGTATCAACGAGGATGAAGCTGCCTGTATCGCGGCTGACGTCGTAGCGGTCGACGAAAATTGGCTCCATCGTGCGAATGGTTACGCGGCCAATTTCGTTCAACGGGAACGATTCCGGGCTCGGC
>JBBSKE010000057.1:0-13497 GCA_038256595.1 Tepidiformales bacterium
GCGTGCCGTTCGAGTTCATCCGCTTCCGGTTGGGGCGAACGGTCGGCGCGCTGGCGGTGAGCGAATGAGGCGGCCAACGTGACACTGCCGCGATTCGACCCGCTGCCGGCGTACAACTTTCTGATTGCGCTGATCGACAACAGCAGCACGTTCAGCGCTGTTGCATCCGGCGTCGGCAGTCTCGCGGCCGGGGGGTTCAGCGAATGCACCGGGCTGGAGGCGACGCTGGAGACGTTCGACTTCCGAGAGGGCGGCGTCAATGACCGCGTCCGGCGATTTCCAACGCGGAGCAACTATTCAAACATCGTCCTCAAGCGTGGCGTGGGGATGGGCGAAGACCTCTGGCTCTGGCACCAGGACTTCGTCGATGGGAAGGGCGCGCGGCGCGACGGCTACATCATTCTGCAGGCTGAGAATCGCATCCCTATCAAGATCTGGTCCTTTTCGCGCGGACTGCCGGTGAAGTGGAGTGGACCGTCGCTGAATGCGCGTGTCAGCGACATCAGCATCGAAGCGCTCGAAATCGCGCACGAAAAACTAGAACTCATTATGTCCCCCGGAAAGGCGCTCGACGATCTCGCGGGCGCCATCGGCCTGGGCTAGCAATGAAAGGAAGGCGCTAATGGACGTAGAAATCCAGGACCTCACGAGCGACGTCCTCCTCACGGATGCACGCGCGATGCTCACGCCTGACGTTCTCGACCAGATCGTGCGCGCGGTTCTGAGCGCTGTCCGCGAACAGCAAGAACTCTCCGATGATCGCCGCCGCGACACTCGGTACGACCAACAGGCGCTCGCGCTCGACTAACCGGCAGGGGACGAAACGAAGTCATGGCGAATATGACCTTCCAGCGGCTGGATCTCAAGAAAGCGGCTACAGGCGACCCGCTGACGGTCCAGTTCAACCCTGCCGAGTTCACTCTCAGCAAGGGCGCCAAGTACGCGGAGGTCGCGATACCTGGCCTCGACAGCCCGCTCCTCCAGTTCGTGAACGGCGAAAACGAGAAGCTGACGCTCGAGCTCTTCTTTGACAGTACCGACGAAGGCGGAACGGGAGCCGACGCCGTGTCCGTCACGAATCAGCTCGATGCGTTCTACCGGTTGGTCAAAGTCGATGGCGAACTGCACGCTCCGCCCATTGTTCGAATTACCTGGGGCGAGGGCTTTCCTGGCGTCACCACCGACCGCAACCAGAAGCCGATGCCGATCTTCGACGCAGTGGTCGAAAGCGTTCAGCGCAAATTCACGCTCTTCAATAGCGATGGGCTGCCGCTTCGCGCGACTGCGACCGTAATCTTGCGCGAATACACGACGCTGCAGGAGCAGGTTCAGCAGATCAACTTCCGTTCTGCGGACCATACGCGGGTGCACATCGTACGCGAGGGCGAAACGCTCCCCCAGATCGCCTTCGAGGCCTACCAGGACCCGTCGCCCTGGCGGCTCATCGCGGACTACAACAAGTTGCTCAATCCTCGAAATCTTCGACCGGGCATGGTCCTTCACCTGCCGCCGAAGGGTGAGTTCCGATGACAGAAGCGATTTTCGAAGGCCAGGACTTCCACGTACCGCGGTTCGAAATTCGGCTTGCAGGTCAGGAGCTGAAGGAGTCGGTAATTCGCGACGTGAAGGAGATCACCTACACGGACAGCCTCGAGGACATGGACTTTTTCGAGTTCGTGCTGCATGACTGGGACGCTGTCCTCAAGGAGCCGCTCTATAGCAGCCCGTACGATGAAACTGGCTCGCTCCGAAGGCTGGCCGGCGATTCGAATGTCCCGCTCTTTGACCCCGGCGTAGAGGTCACGCTTTCGCTTGGCTACCAGGGAAGCGAGGACGCGACTGAGATGCTCACCGGGAAGATCGCAACCATCGCAGCGAACTTCCCAGCGAACGGGCTACCAAACCTTCGAATACGCGCACTCAACCCGATGCACACACTGCAACGTGCGCAGACCTCGATGACATTCGAGAACAAGACCGACAGTGAAATAGCTAAGGAGGTGGCATCGAGCCTCGAAGTCGGCATCGAGATTCCGGCGGACCAGGAATCCACTGAGCACCGTCATGAGTTCATGGCCTTCGCTCGACAGTACCCGATTAATTTCCTGATTGGCCGGGCGCGGAGGCTCGGCTACGACCTCCACATGGAGACCCGCAACAAGCAGCCAGTGCTGACCTTTGGACAGATCAAAGAATCAGGGACGGTCTATCTCCTGGAGTGGGGGCGCTCACTCGTTTCGTTCACGCCAATGGTCCGGACGAAAGGGCAGATCACGCGAGTCGTCGTACGAGGCTGGAAGCCTGGCGGCAAAGGAAACGACCGCAAGCTCGTGGGTAGCGCGACCTATAACCAGGTCGAATCAAAATTGCCAGACAAGAAGTTGCTAGGGGCGATCGACGCGGCCCTCATGGGCACGGAGGAGATCTCCGTCCAGGACCCAATCGAAAACCAGGCCGCGGCTGACCGCGAAGCCTTAGGGAAACTGACAACCAGACTCCAGGACCTGATTACCGCAAGTGGAACCACCGTTGGAACTCCGCGGCTGCGTGCCGGGAAGACCGTCGCGGTGCGAGGCGTGGGTGTCCGTTACAGCGGGACGTACCTGTTAACTGAGACGACGCATCGCCTGGATTCGAACGGCTACACGACCGAGTTCAAAGCACGGATGACTGGGGGCCTGCCATGAGCTATCGCATGCAAGGAGTGGTCGTCGGTCTCGTGACTGACGTGGAGGACCCGGAGGGCCTTGGCCGCATCAAACTCGAGTTCCCATGGCTCGCCGATTCGGCGCCGTCCAACTGGGCGCGAATCGCCACCGGCCTGGCGGGGCCCGCACTGGGGATGTGGTTTCTCCCTGAAATCGGCGACGAGGCGCTCGTCGCCTTCGAGATGGACGATTTGCGGCGGCCGTACATCATCGGGTTCCTCTGGAATGGCGACAGCACACCGCCGTCCTCTGACCCATCACTGCGGATCATCAAGACGGTCTCCGGGCACACTCTCACGTTCAACGACACGAGCGGCGAGGAATCCATCGAAATCGAAGACGCTAGCGGCGCGAATAAGGTTGTCCTCAACAAGGACGGCATCAGCATCGAAACCAAAGGAGAGCTCTCGTTCAAGGCGAAAAAAGTGTCCATGAAGGCGGAAACAACCATCCAAATTGAAGCGGGCGCGCAGCTCACGGCCAAGGGCGCTCCCGTGCACCTGAACCCGTAGCCGCCATGGAAACGAGCTTCCCCTCGGCAGCAGGCGTCGCTGGCATGTTCGTCGCCGGCTGGCATAAGTCATCGGCGGGTGCGATCACCCGAACGGGCACAATCGTCGTGAAGCGCGGCTACAACATCCTGCAAGCCACCAGCCCGGGGATCGGGACCCTCGTCCCAGTCACAAACCCGGTACCCGTGTTCCTGCAGGACGAAGCCGAGACGAATGCTTCGCTAGGGAAGGTGAAATATGAACACGACCTCGCTGCCGAGAAGTCCGGCGCGGACGTTGTCATCTTGCCGCGAGTATCCGCCCTTCTTGAGGAAGTGCAGATTGGCTCCGCTCCGATGTTCAAGCGGCCGCCCTTCGATCTCACGCCCTGGGTCTTCGGGTGGGAGCCGCGAGACAGCAGCGCTCGCAAAGCCGACGGTCAATTTCCGGAATCTGCGAGTGCGTACCCGATGCCCGAGGCGTTGCCGGCCGGGTTTAGCAATCGCTACTTCAGCGGCTACCGGCGCACGGCACGCGCACTCGTTAGCCCCAGCGTGCCGCCGTACCTCGAGCCGGCCACGCTTGTCCGGCTCATTCGGTCGGGCGCTGCCGACTACGGATTCCGACTCGGCAGCGAGCATTTCCGCGCGGCGTACCGGTACTACAGCGGGATCGGACTGGACAACGTCACGCGGTGGCAATCGGTCGACGTCCCCATGCGCCTGGACACGCTTGTCGTCGAACCAGATGAGAACTGGTGCTATGCCGTCTGGCGCGGCGTCTGGGAACTGGACGAGCGCCCCGAATCGGACTATCGCCAGCTCACCGTCGAGATTGAAGGAGGAGAGTAAGCCATGTCCAAGCCGATCGCACCAGCAACCGGTGTGGCATTCGCATTTCCGGATGTCTGCAAGACACCTGCGCCGCCGGCACCCCCTATCCCGATCCCCTACCCGAACATCGCCCAATTAGACCAGGCGACGAACGTCAGCGATAGCGGTGATGGCCTGAAAATCGGTCCAGCCGGCCTGCCTGCGCTCTTGCTCAATTCGGAAGTATCCACCAGCACCGGGGATGAGGCCGGCTCCGCTGGCGGCGTCACCAGCAGCACCATCAAGGGAAGGTGTGTGGTCGTGAAGGCGAGCAAAAGCGTGCTCTACAACGGCAGGGGCATCGCGCGCTTCCTGGACCAGACATATCAGAACGCCGGGAACGCGGATGGAGTCATCCTCAGTGCTTTCCCCACCGTGTTGGTAGGCGACTAATGACTGATATCGAGTTCCTGGGCCGGGGCTGGAAGTTCCCGATACGCGTGAACGGCCGGGGCAGTCTCTCGTACACCGCCGGCGAGCAACGGATCGGCGAGTCGATCTGGACGATCCTCAGCACTCCGACGAACACGCGCATCATGCTGCCCGAATTCGGATGCGGCATTCATGACTACCTCTTCGCACCAAATACCCCAACGACGCGGGCGATGGTTAGCCAGTCTGTCGAACGGGCACTCATGCGTTGGGAGCCCCGAATCGACGTGCTGACGGTCTCTGCAGAAAGCCATCCGGAAACCCCGAACACGCTGCTCATCCACGTCGATTACCGCATTCGGGCGAACAACACGTCCCACAACCTCGTCTACCCCTTCTATATCCGCGAAGGCCAACGCTGACCTGAGGAGCCGCCCGATGGTACTTCCCGCGCCGAATCTCGACGACCGCACCTTCCGCCAGCTGGTAGAGGAAGCGAAGCAGCGCATCCCGCGATTCACGCCGGAATGGACAGACTTCAATGAGTCCGACCCGGGTATGACGCTCATCCAGCTCCACGCCTGGCTCACGGAGACGATTCTGTATCGCCTCAACCAGGTTCCGGACCTCAACTACATCAAGTTTTTGAACCTGTTGAACGTGCAGCCGCGGCCGGCCCAGGCCGCCCGCGCTGAACTTACTTTCAAACTGAAGAAGCTTAACGACATCGCGGACCCGCTCGTGGTCCTCATTCCGAAAAGCACCCAGATCGCGGTCGATGACCCCGAGCTTCAACAACCCCTCGTCTTCGAGACGGAGTCGACGCTCACTGCCATCAATGCGGCGCTCGCGACGGTCGTTGTCCCTGGAACTGGCGGTGAACGCCAGCGCGTGACGGAGTACGACAACGCGACCGGCGAGACGAAGTTTCCACACACCTTTCGGCCCTTCGGTGATGCCCCTGCAGTGAACACCGTCTGCATGCTCGGCTTCATGGTCCGGCCACACCGCAAGAAAGATATCGACTACAGCCTCGATCGCTTTCCCGCCGGAAAGCTCGACGTGATGGCCCTGATACCGGAGCCGTTCGATAGCGACGCCTCGGGCGAACCGATTCCGGGTCCATTGAGCATGCAAGGGCTGTTCCCGGCACAGGTGCATCAGAACGATCGAAGCATTGTCTGGGAGGCGTACTTCGGCATCGACCACCTCGTCGACTTTGCATCGACCAGTGACCGCATGGCATGGCGAGAAGTCCCCGTGGCTCGAGACGACACGGTCGCTTTAACCCGCAGCGGCCACATTGAGCTCGAAATGCCAGGGGGAATGCCAGCCGTCCCATTCGAGCGGCTGAGCCGCGACTTCTGGGCGTCGCTTTCGTTGACCAAGCCGCCGACGACTGCGGGCGAACTCGCCGACGACATTTCGGACGGCACTATCGCGCCGGCCGACCTTGATGACAGCGTCTGGGTGGACCTGGGAATTACCGGCAACCTACTGTCCGAACTCCAGGGCCTCCTGGGCGACCCGGTGGCCAATCGCGCAGCGATCGTCACCTTTGTCCGGGCGCGAACGCTCAATTTCAATCGCGTCGCAGCACAGGTCTGGCTCGATGCCAGTGACGTCTACGACGAATCGTTGTTCAAATACGAACTGAGCTGGCTCCGAGCAAGGCTCGTGTCGGTCCCGGATGAACCTCCACAAGTCATGCGCTTCGTGCACAACACGGTGGCGGCGCTCGCTGCCGTCACACGCTTCGAGGAGGTGCTCGGCTCTAGCAATGGCCGCCCGAGCCAGGCGTTTCGACTGGGCAAGACTCCCGTCCTAATAGATACGACCAAGCAGCTCCCCCGCTCAGAACTGAGCCTCGTGGTCCGTGAGGGAGACGAATCCGAGGAGTGGTCGGCCGTGACCGACTTCTACTTCGGCCGTTCCACCGACGCAAAAGAGGCTGCGGACCGCGCCGTGTTCGTCCTGGACCCGGATTCCGGAACAGTCACCTTCGGCGATGGAATACACGGTCGCATCCCCGTTGCAGGGTCGAGTATCGTCGCCGCACGATATCGATTCGGCGGTGGCGCGGTCGGCAACGCGGGCGCGGGGACGATAAAGTCACTCAAGAGTTCGGTCCCGCATGTGGAAAGTGTCACGAACCTGCGCGCTGCGGCCGGCGGTGCAAATGCCGAGTCACTTGAAGAAGCCAAGCTCCGAGCGCCACATGACCTGCGGCATCGCGACCGGGCGGTCACTGCCGACGACTTTGCCGAACTCGCGCGGCAGGTGCCGGGAGTACCTGTCCAGCGGGCGTTCGCGTTGCCGCTCACGCGGGCCGAGCGCGTCGCCGGAAGCAGCCCGCCGCGGTTCAATCTCGTGGGGGGCCACGCCGGAGCCGTGACGGTCGTCGTTCTGCCGCAGAATAGACATGAGACGCCCCAGCCGACGGAGGCGCAGCTGCGGCTGATCTGTAGCTACCTCAACGAACGGCGCCTGATAACGACCGAGCTCTTTGTTTGTGGGCCGAACTACCTCGTCATCGACAAACTGAAGGCACAAGTGTTCGTCGACCGCCAGGCCGACCTCAAAACGGCCGGGGATGCCATTCGAGAACTCCTCGTCCGTTACTTCCATCCGCTTCGCGGTGGCGAAGACGGTGGAGGTTGGCCTTTCGGGCAGGACGTGCTCTTCGGCCACGTGTACCGCCAGCTCCTGGGCGTCAACCACGTGACTCGCGTCCAGTGCCTGGAGATCACGCCCGCCGGCAGTAGCGAACCCTGCAGCGACGTGATTCCGGTGCCGGACGGCTCACTCGTTTATCTTCCGCGAACCGCACTGAACGTCGAGGTGAGCTATGACACTCGCGGTTAGGCCTACCTCACCGGCATTCGAACGGCTGGAGGAGCGCAACGGCTGGAAAATCGAGCCCCAGCTCAGCGAGTCAGTAGTTGGCGACTCCAATACGGGAGCGGTCCGCCTTGGCAGTGCCGATTGGCGGCCAGTTCCGTTCACCGAGCTTGGAGGCACATTCGGTGGCCTGACGCTGCCGACCGGACTAGCCTTCGGGACCGACGGAATGTTGTTCCTCGCCGATCCGGGCGGCGACCAGATACTGATTTACACGCCACACGAGCAGGCATTTCGACCCCTCTGGTCGCCGTCTCCGGCAGGACCGGGCGGGATACCCGGCCCATATAGTCTCCGGCAGCCGCGCGGCATAGCGTTCAGTCCGGATGGGGATCTGGTGGTCGCCGACACGGGCAACGCGCGCGTAGTCGTCTACGCCTGGCCTTCGCTTCAAACACGTCGAGTGGTCAACCTGCCCGGCGGCGAACCCTGGGATGTGGCGCACGACGGCGAGGGGCGGCTGTATGTGGCCGACGCCGCGATGGCCCGGGTGCACCGCTTCGACTCGCGCTTTTGGAAGGACAGCGGGTACCACGGTGGAGCGGGATTCCTGCAGAGGCCGATCGGGCTCGCAATCGCGGCATCGGGCGAGGTGTTCGTGCTAGACGAGGGGCGAAACGCAGACGCGTCGAATGGGCGCGGAAGCAGCGAACAGATCGTCGCCCTGGATGACCGCGGACGAGTGTCACCAGCATTCGTAGCCAGTCATCTCGTTTCTTTCCGCCTTCCGGCCCCGCTTCAGTTGGTGGACGGCATGCTCCTGCTGCCGCAATCGGAGCGCCCAGGATGCCCGGCGCTCGAACTGCCAGGCGTAGAGGTCGACCGCAGTGGGCGGCTTAAGGGCGAGGGGGCCATGCTCCTGGCGCGGCCGTCCGGCGGCCGTTATCCGCGGTTCGGGAGCTACATCTCAAGGCCACTCGATAGCGAGATCGTCAATTGCGCCTGGCATCGCATCGTGCTCGATGCTGAGATCCCCAAGGGCACGACGATCTCCGTCCGCACGTTCACCGCTCCCGCAGAGATCGACCCCGATCGCCTGAGGTCCCTTCTGCCGGCGCGGAGTTCGCAGCCAATCGTACTCTCCGAGTCGAGCCTGCCGGAGGTGCTCGTTCAGAGCCCAAGGGGCAGATTTCTTTGGCTCTGGCTGGAATTCGGAAGCACGGGCGAAGATACGCCGCAGGTGCGGTCCATCTCGATCTTTGGACCACGCATCTCTTCAATTTCTTACTTGCCGCCAGCCTTTCAGGAGGACCCGGTAAGCGCGGACTTTGTGGATCGCCTGCTCAGCTACTTCGACACAAGCTTTGCCGAGATCGAAGCAAAAATCGACGATTTTGCCGGCAACCTGGACCCGGATAGTGCTTCGGTAGATTTTCTCTCGTGGCTCGGAAGCTGGCTCGACCTGACGTTCCTGGCCCAATGGCCGGAGGCGACGAGGCGCGCCTTCATTCGACGCGCAATCGAACTTTACAAGAAGCGTGGGACCGTTTCCGGGCTCCGCGAGTTCATCCAACTCCATCTGGCCATCGACACTTCGCCCAGTTCTTCACAGCCGGCCGTAGTCGAACACTTTCGTCTGCGCGACTATGCGGCGAGACGTCCGACAGGGAGCGCGGAGCTCCCCGGCGGGCGATTACACATTGGTGGGGCGCCGCTGGACCCCGGCCCCGCCGAGATCGCGTACCACTTCACCATCGTCCTTCCGGCCGCTCTCGTTTCGGAGAGCGGGGCGGTGGAAGCCCTTCGACAGATCATCGATATGCAGAAGCCGGCGCACGCAGAGTACGCCCTTCGGCTCATCACACCAGGCTTCCGAGTCGGGTGTCAATCCACCATCGGCGTCGATGCGTTGGTCGGAATCCATGAAATAGAGCCGCTCGGAGCGCTCGTCCTCGGATCGTCGAGCGCACTCTCGTCGCCCGGCGACAGCCAACCGAAACTCGGCCACGCGCGAATCGCGGTGCGAAACTAGGAGCCCGTACATGACCACCCAGACAACCACTTGTATACCCTGCGGAATCCGCACATTCACGCGAAATACGTATTTCAACGGCAAGCTCCTAGTCGAACGGGATTTCGAGGCTGAGCAAGCGTACATCGTTGGCAAGGATCGATTGCACAATAGTCTGCTTCACGGATACGGCACCGTTTGCGGACTTAAAGTCGTGCCGCATCCGAACCCAGAGTGCCAGGACCTCTACGTTTGCATCGAGCCGGGCGTCGCCCTGGACTGCTGCGGGCGCGAACTGATCGTGACGGAGAAGCTCCTGGTACCGCTGCAAGAGCTGATCGAGCGCGACGAGGTCGTCGTCGATAACGGAAATTTCGATCTCTTCATTAGCCTGTCCTACGAGGAGACGTTGGATGAACAGATTCCGGCGATCCTGCCACGCTGCGAATGTGGCGATGACGCCACGGCCTACAACCGAATCCGTGAAGGCGTTCGTGTGCAGCTTTCATCGCGCAAGACTGGTGAGCAATTGCCAGTTCGGCAGCCACTGAACCCGCGAGTCGAGTGGACACGCACAATTGCGCTGCCGCAGCAGTCACCGCGGGCACTCGTGACTGACGACACCCGACGGCAGCTCTACGTCGCCTCGCAGGCGATCTCAAGCGAGAGAGGACTCGACGAACCGCTTGCAGCGCGTGTATTCGTCTACAACAGCGACACCCACGACCTGATCACCGCACTCAATGGCGGCGATGGGCCGACCGACGTAGCACTCTCCCTGCTCGGCGACCACATCTACCTGGCGACCGGCGATCTGCGGGACCGGAACGATACTCCGACTGCCGGAATCGCCGTATTTCGTGAGCGGGAGATTCGCAGCGGACCAAATGCGCGGGGGAGCATTGCCCTGGGCGGGCCCAGTCGGCTTATCGTCTCGCCGGTAACCGGGGAACTGCTCGCCCTCTCCCTGGACTCTGGGCTTTTGCAGTCATGGGTGAAGGCAGATATCGACGCCTGGCTCTCCGAGGACGTCCCGGGGCCGGATGGCCCGCCCGTGAGCCGGGAACTCGAGCTTCGGGCGTCGTTTTCCCAGGCAGACGGCGGTGCCACCCGCGGCGCCGCCATGATGACGACTACCCTGGACGGCCGCTATCTTTTCATTGCGGACGAAGCGGGCGCTCAGGTGCGAGTCGTCGATCTGTCGACTTTCACACAGGTGTTTGGCGCGGATGTTCGCCCGCCCTCGTCGTTCGAGGGAGCCCCAGTCTCGCTCGGGCTAAGCCGTGACGGTGCGTTCCTCTTCGTCCTCTGGAATGGCATCGACGGCGATTCCGGCAACGCCTACCTCACGCGCCATCGCGTCGATGTGACGTCCGGCGTCAGCATTCGCACGGAGCCGCGGTATGCGCGCTGGCCCGGCGAGGCGCTCGATTTCGCCCTGGCGCCGCGAGAGCGCTGGGGCTACGCCTTCCAGGTCTCCGAGGATCGCAGCGCAGTGCAGGCGCTGCTCGTCGACAATTTCGACAGCCCAAGCGGCGAAAACCCTTTTGATCCGCGAGTCACGCACGAATTTGTCTCGGGGCACGGCCGGTTCCAGCGGTTGGCCCTCTCTGGAGGCCGGATCTACGTGGCGGCCGAAGATGAATCCGCCGGCGTCCAGCCAGAGCGTGGCCTGGTTGGCATACTGGACGTTCGCGAGGATGCCTGCGACCAGCTATTCGAGCAGGCTATCAACGGCTGCCCGGGATGCGAGACAGGCTCGGGCGGTGGCCATGTCGTGACGCTGGCGCACATTCCGCACTATCGTCCGGGCCAGAAAGTCTTGCCCGACGCGCTCGCGAGCGACACCGATAACCGGATTGACAACCTCAAACACCGCCCGCTCGTCCCGAGCACGAACACGATTGTCGAGGTCATTCGCTGCCTGCTGGAACAGGGGCTCGCCGAGGGCGTGCCAGGTCCCCGTGGCCCGGCGGGCGAACAAGGCCAGAGAGGTGAACGCGGAGAGCAAGGCGAACAGGGCCTGCAGGGGATTCAGGGTCAGCGAGGACTCCAGGGACTGCAGGGCATTCCTGGGCGCGATGGCCGTGATGGCGTGGACGCAACCGAACCCGAATTGACGCATATCATCGGTCTCAGCTGGGCCCACGAGGCCCGCCTGGCGGATAGCGAGGCGAGGCGAGTTCTCGTCGACACGAAGTTCACGGACCTAAACGACCGCCGCGAAGAGACTGGCCTGGTTATCCAATTCGACCGTGAAGTCCGGACCTCCTCCATCTTCCAGGGGTCGCGTTCAGAAGATCCGACTGAGTCGCGAAGTGAGGTGTTCCAGGCCTACATCCGGCTCCACGACGAGCAGTTTCCTGTCCAGCACGAGTGCGTGATTTCGGGCGCGATGTACCAGGCCGTTGAGGTGACAGGCCACGACGGCAACGGCCTGATCTCCGAAATAGCTCCGTTGCCCGGGGCCGAGTTCACCAAAGCCGTTCGCCTGTTCTTTCCGCGCGAAGCCATCCGGGTGTTCAGCGCCAACGATGCGGATGTGCCTATCCGCATTCTGCTCCGCTGCGACTTTGTGATGGATACACAGGGCCGGCCCCGCGCTGTGGATGGCAACTTTGTCGGCGCGAGCTTCCCGACGGGGAACGGTCGCGAAGGCGACCAATTTGAAAGCTGGTTCTATGTCGCGAACCGCTAGCCAGCACTCGAATCGTCAGCGGCTTGCGTCTGCAAGCGACCCGGAAGGAGGGTGCCAGGCATGTTGGCAAGCAATGGAAGCTCGGCAATGAACGGCGCCGGGCAGCGACCCCACTATTTCGACCGCCAGCAGCTTGCAGCCGCCGACCTGAACGCGGGTGTGGACTATGTTCGCGAGCGCATGCGTCGGCACAACCGGTTCCTCCACGGGTGGGGCGTCGTCGCCGGCGCACGCGTCGCGCATGTGCCCGGCGAGGACATCTGGAAGGTGCGAATTAGCGAGGGATACGCCGTAACTCCTCTCGGCGACGAAATCTACCTTCCCGACGAAACGTTCGACATCCGTGAAGGCGTTGAACGTTGCCTGGGTTCGCAAGCAGCGTGCTCGGTCCTCGAACCGGTGTCGTTCCAGGACGTGCAGATTATCGGAGCGAACATCAATCCCGAGGGTCGGGATGAGCGAGCCGGTCTCAATGAGGAGTGGGTGGACCTGGCGCTAAATGCCGAAATCGATCTGAGCGGCTATGTGTTGGAACACACCCTCAACCCGGGTACGCCCAAGGAGACAACGGAGCTGTATTACCGGTTCGACCACGAGTCCGGCGCCCTGCCGGCGAACACGATTGTCCGAGTCCATTCCGGGTCACAGATCATGCACCCCAAGCCGGAGCCGGGCATGTTCCATCGCTACGTTGCAGCCCCAATCGAGGCCGGACGTTGGCGGCTGAACAATAGTGGAGACGCAGTCCGCATTCTCGCGCCCAGTGGGGCGGAGCTTGATCGACGCACCTTCCTGCCTGGTTCGACAACGCCGATTGACGGAGGCGCTGTCTACCTCGTGGCCTGTCCGGCGGATATTGGACGTTGCCCCACACCGGGGGTCCCTGCCGATTGCCTCCCCCCAGGCAGCAGCTACCACTACAGCCGGATGCAAGAAACCCACCGGTTCGACATCGTGTGTGAATTGCCAGTTTCGCATCGCCACTCCTCTCCCGCATGCGAGGCGCTCCGCGCGATTGTCTGCGACGGGCAACCCGCAGCGATGCCGCCGGCACCGGACACGGGCGACAACTGTGTGGTCCTGGCGACAATCCAGGTGCTCCAGAACGGCCGGCTTGTCGTCAACGACATCACTGACCGCCGCCAGCTACTTTCGGCCACAACCCTGCAGCAACACGCGCGCTGCACCTGTCACCAGCAGCCGGCAGGGCCCACTCCGACGCCGACTCCAGTTACGCCAACGCAGGTCATCACCGAGACTCCAATACTTGTCACCCGGGACCCGCTCGTCATTACCCGGGACCCGCTCGTCATTACGCGCGACCCACTCGTCATCACCCGCGACCCGCTCGTCATCACCCGGGACCCGCTCGTCATTACCCGGGACCCACTCGTCATCACCCGCGACCCACTCGTCATCACCCGTGACTCGCTCGTCGTTACCCGAGATCCTCTGATTTTCACCCAGGATCCGCTGATCGTTACGCGAGAGCCGCTGATTGTGA
>JBBSKE010000058.1:0-13440 GCA_038256595.1 Tepidiformales bacterium
AATCGGGCCGCGTTCGACACCTCTGTATCCGCGGCGGGCGGCTACCTGAACACGATTTTCTACCTTTCCACCCTTCGCAACGTGAAACTGCTCGCGGCCGATACCACCGAGGCGAACCGTGAGGTCCACTTCGGCGAAGGCTGGACCTACTGGCAGGCGATCCGCGCGACGGTCGCCGGCGCCTCGCCTGCCGCAGCGGAGACGATCGAGGCGGCCCTCTCGCGCAGCCCGGCGGAAGAATTTCCGGCGGCGACCGCGAACGAGGTCTACGCCGCCCTCAACTCGGAGCCGGTCCTCCAGGCGCTCGGAATTTCCGCCGATGTGCAGGTTCCGAACCCATGACCAACCGCCCCACGAGCAAAGGAATCCACATGAAGAAGCGCCTTCTTCCCGCCATCGCGGCCCTCGCCATACTGCCCGCGATGTTGCTGGCGAGCTGTGGCGGCAGCGACGACGAGGTCATCACGGTCTACGTCGGCCGCTCCCAGCAGCTCATCGAGCCGCTCCTCAACGACTTCGCGGAAGAGACGGGCATTAAGATCGACGTCCGCTACGGCGACGGCACGGACCTCGCGCTCGGCATCCTCGAAGAGGGGATTAATAGCCCCGCCGACGTCTATTACGGCCAGGATGTTGGCGCACTGGGGGCGCTCATCTCCGAGAATCGCCTCGCGCCGCTATCCGAGGAGACGCTGAACGAGGTCCAGCCGCAGTTTCGCTCACCGGACGGCCTCTGGGTCGGTATTTCCGGACGCGCTCGCGTCATCGTCTATAACACCGAGAAGCTCAAGGAGAGCGACCTCCCGGATTCGATTTTCGACTATACGGACCCGAAATGGCGCGGGAAAGTCGGGATTATCCCGCGCAGCGACGGTTTCCCCGAGTTCGTCACGGCAATGCGTGTCGTTAAGGGCGAAGAGTTCACCGAACAGTGGCTGCGCGAACTCGTGACCAACAATCCGCGCGCCTATGCGAACAATATCGCGGCGATCCAGGCCGTGAATAATGGCGAAATCCAGGTCGCGTTCCTGAACCACTACTACCTTTACCGCTTCCTTGCGGAACGCGGCGATTCGTTCAAGGTGCAGAACTACTTCTTCGACAACGCGGACCTCGGCGGCCTTTTCCTCGTCTCCGGTGCGGCCGTGCTCGAATCGTCGAAGAACAAAGAATCCGCCGAAAAGTTCATCCAATGGATGCTCGAACCGAAAGCCCAGGATTACCTCGCGAAGAACGACTATGAGTATCCGATGCTCGCGGGTGTCGCGGCCGACCCTGCGTTGCCGCCACTTTCTTCGCTCTCGGCGCCGGATGTGGACCTCAGTGACCTCGGCGACCTGCGAGGCTCGCTGGAGCTCATGCGAGAGACCGGGATTCTGCCCTGAGCCTGGCGACCGGAACGATTGCGCGCAGCCGTGGCGCCCGGGCACCGCTCGCGATCATCGCCTGCGCGCTGTTCGTCACGGCGGCGATCCTGCTGTCGCCGTTCTACCTCGTGCTGCGCGCGGCCGAACAGGGCGACGCGATCGGCGGCCTCCTGACCGAATCGAGCACAATCGACGCCATCGGCCGGACGCTCATCCTCACCGGGACGGTCACCGCGACCTGCATCGCCCTCGCCGTCCCGCTCGCCTGGCTGACAACGCGCACCGACCTGCCGATGCGCCCATTCTGGACGATCATGCTCGCCCTGCCGCTCTCGGTGCCGTCGTTCATCGGCGGATTCGTGGTGGTCAGCGCACTCGGGCCGGGCGGAATGCTGCAGGATGTGCTCTCGCCGCTCGGGGTCGAACAGCTGCCATCGCTCTACGGATTCCGCGGCGCATGGCTGACGCTGACCTTCTTCAGCTACCCTTATATATACCTCACGGTCCGGTCGGCGCTGAAACGCACGGACCCGGCGCTCGAAGAGGCCGCCCGCAGCCTCGGCAAGCCTGCCCTGCCGACGTTCTGGCTCGTGAATCTGCCGCAACTTCGCCCGGCGATAGCAGCGGGGGCGATCCTCGTGGCGCTCTATGTCCTCAGCGAGTTCGGCGCCGTCTCGATGCTCCGCTACGACACGCTCACGCCGATGGTCTACATCCGCTATACGACCAGCTTCGACCGCAGTTCTGCCGCGGTGCTGGCGCTGCCACTGCTGGCAATGTGCGCGGTCTTCGTCTGGGCCGAAGCGATGTCCCGCGGCCGCGCACGCTACCACGGCAGCAGCCAGCGCCGTCCGGCGCGCACCCTCAAGCTCGGACGATGGCGATGGCCGGCAGTTGCGTTTTGCGCACTCGTTTCGGCGTTCGGGGTCGGCGTGCCGGTGGCCGTGCTGGCCTACTGGCTGATTAAGGGCCTCTCGGAGGGCGAATCGACCTCACTCGTGATGGAGGCGGTCGTGAACTCGGTCCAGGTTTCGGCCTTCGCGGCTGTCTTCACGGTCGTCGCGTCGCTGCCGCTTGCGATCTTCGCGGTTCGACACCCCAGCCGATTCTCGGGGCTGCTCGAAAAGCTCGCCTACTCGGGCCAGTCGCTGCCGGGCATCACGATCGCCCTGTCGCTCGTCTTCTTCGCCGCCCACTACGCCACCTCGATCTACCAGACGTTCGGGCTCCTCGTGTTCGCACTCAGTGTGCGCTTTCTGCCTGAGGCGCTGGGTGCCTGCCGGAGCGCACTGCTGCAGGTGAACCCGCACACCGAAGAGGCGGCGCGCGGTGTGGGCGCGAACTCCTGGCGCGTCTTCTTGCGAATCACGGCGCCGCAAATCATGCCGGGAATGGCCACGGGCGCGCTCCTCGCCTTCCTGACGACCATGAAAGAACTTCAGATTACACTGCTCTTGAGCCCAATCGGGTTCGACACCCTGACCACCCAGGTCTGGGGCGCCACCAGCCAGGCATTCTTCACGCGCGCCGCCCTCCCGGCGATCGTCCTCGTCCTGCTCTCCGCAGGCGCCGTCCTGGTCCTGCTATACAGAGAGAGAATCGACCGCCAGTGAGCCACTTCGTCACCGTTCGCAACGTCTCCCGCCACTTTGGGGGTGTCGTAGCGGTCGACAATGTCGCGCTCGACGTCGAGCAGGGCCAGGTGCTCGCGCTGCTCGGCCCGAGTGGCTGCGGCAAGACAACGCTCCTCCGCATCCTCGGTGGCCTCGACGCACCGGACGCCGGGACCATCTCCGTCGGCGACCGCGAAATGAACGGCCCCACGACGTTCGTGCCGCCCGAAAAGCGCCAGGTCGTGATGGTCTTCCAGGATTTTGCGCTATTCCCGCATATGGACGTCGGCAAGAACATTGCGTTTGGCGTGCCGAAGGGTGTCGAGAAGAAGCAGCGCGTGGGCGAATTGCTCGAACTGGTCGGCCTCCCGGGGCTCGAAAAGCGGATGCCGCACCAGCTTTCCGGCGGCCAGCAGCAGCGCGTCGCCCTCGCCCGCGCGCTCGCGGCGAACCCCCGCCTCATCCTCCTCGACGAGCCCTTTTCGAACCTCGACCCCTCGATTCGCGCGCGCGTCCGCGAGGAGGTTCGCCAGCTCATCCAGGCGGTCGGCATCACCGCCATCTTCGTTACGCACGACCAGGACGAGGCGCTCAGCCTCTCGGACCGCGTGGCCGTGATGATTGGCGGGCGCATTCTCCAGGTCGGCTCGCCCGCCGAAATTTACGCGAACCCGGCGAGCCGCGCGGTCGCCGAGTTCATCGGCCAGGCGAACTTCCTGCCCGGCGACGCAGACGGCAGCTTCGTCACCTGCGACGCGGGGCGGCTGGCGATTCACTCGCCTGCCTCGGGGCCGGTCGATGTGCTAATTCGCGCCGAAGACGTGCAACGCAGCCACGACGGCACGAAGGCGACGGTCGAATCCGCGAGTTTCCTCGGACACGAGCAGATGGTCACGCTCAAGCTGCCGGAAGGCGGCATCCTCCTTGCGCGCTGGCGAGCCGACTGCCTGGTCGAAGCGGGCCAGCAGGTCTGTATCGCTATTCCCGGCCCGGTCCATGTTTTCCCAGTCTGACGCAGCATTGGCTGAGCCATGGGCCGGGGCTCGCCGCCCCCACCTCGTCGGCGCGCTGGCGTTGTTCCTGGTGCTCGCGGCCTGCTATTCGTTCTCGGTCGGCCTGCGCGCGACCCGGGCGGCGGCAATCACCGGCGACGAGCCGTTCTACCTGATGACCACCCAGAGCCTCCTCGATGATGGCGACCTCGACCTTCGCCAGCAGTACGACCAGCGCTCCTACACCGAGTATTTCGACCACCCGAACGGCCTCTGGAAGCAGTCGACGCCGCTCGCGGACGGCAGCATCCTCAGCCCGCACGAGCCCGGGCTCTCCGTGCTCGTGATGCCCGGCTTCGTCATCGGCGGGCTGCGCGGCGTGCAGGCGGAACTGATGCTCCTCGCGGCCGCGACCTTCGCGCTCGCCTTCATCCTCGCCGCCCTCGAGACGAACTCGCTGCGGGTGAGCTGGGCCGTGACCGCCGTCGTGGGCCTCGCAGCCCCGGCGTTCGTCTATTCGACCGAGATCTACCCGGAGATGCCGGCCGCGCTCTGCCTCGTGGTCGCGCTGCTTTTGCTGCGAAGCCGCTGCCGAGGCGTGACGGGAGCGATCACAATGGCGCTGGTCCTCTCGGCGCTCGCCTGGCTTGGCATGAAGTACGTCCCCCTCGGTGCAATTGTCGGCGTGGCGTATCTCTGGCGCGGCGGGCGGCAGGAGCGCACCTGGTTCTGCGGGCTCACGCTCGTGAGCGCCGCGGTTTACGGCTGGTGGCACCTCGCCGTGTTCGGCGCGCTCACCGCCTACAATTCGAACACCGTCTACGAAGGCGCCTCGACGGTCGCCGTGCTCGAATCGCATGTCGCATTCCAGGAGCGGTTTTATCGCATCTGGGGGCTGTTCATCGATCGTCGCTTCGGCATCGGCCGCTGGGCGCCGATATTTCTCGCGGTCCTGCCGGCGCTGCCGCTGCTCCGGCGCGCGAAGAACGGCCCGGTCATCGCCGCGGTCATCGTCGCCCAGGTGCTCATCGCGACGTTCGTGGCGATAACAATGATGGGCTGGTGGTTCCCGGGCCGAATGCTCATGATCGTTTATCCGCTGTTCGCCGTCGTCCTTTCGCTTGCGGCTGTGCGGCTGCCGAACTGGGCGCGAATTGTCGCAGGCGCCGCCGGTGCCTACTCGCTGGCGGTTGCGGCGACCCTCTGGCACGGCGTTGCGAACGGCCCGTATCGCCTCGCCTTCGACCCGTTCGAGATGCAGGCGCCAATCTTTCGAGTGGCGGGGCGGTTCCTCCCGCAGTACACGTCGTGGGGCCGCGAGACGGTCGTCCTCAACACGGCCTGGCTAACGATTGGCATCGCCGCGCTGGTGCTGGTCGCATGGTTCGAATTCGGCCCCAGTCCGGCCCGGATTCGCGAGTTTTCGAGGGCGAAACGGCAGCGCCCGGCCGCGCGATTATCTGCCCGGAGGAACCAGCCATGACTCGTACCAACTATCGCGTCGCGGTCATCGGCCATGGCGCCGTGGGCCAGGCGATGACCACGCTCTTCCCCGGCGCGGTCATCTACGATCCTGCCCTGGGGTTCGCCGACCGTGAGGCCGTGAACGCCTGCCGCTTCGCCTTCATCTGCGTACCGACGCCGGCGCGCCCCGACGGCAGCTGCGATACTTCGACCGTCGACGAGACGATGGCCTGGCTCACCTGCGAAATCGCGATTCTTCGGTCAACAGTGCCGCCCGGGACCACCGACGCGCTGGCCGCCAGGTTCGCCCGCCAGGTCGTCTTCCAGCCCGAATATGGTCCCGGCGAGACCCCCGACCACCCTTTTCGCGACGTCCGGGCCATCTCCTGGGTCATCCTCGGCGGTCAGCCAGCAGCGACGCGCGCGGTCTGCGAACTCTACCAGCAGGTGCTCAACAGCAGCCTGGCCCTCCACCAGACGGACGCGGTCACCGCCGAACTCACGAAGTATATGGAAAACGCGTTCCTCGCCGTGAAAGTCGCGTTCTGCAACGAGTTCTACGACATCGCCGGGCGCCTGGGCGTCGACTACCACACGCTCCGCGAACTCTGGCTGCAGGACCCGCGCATCGGCCGCAGCCACACCTGGGTCCAGCCGGACGACCGCGGATTCGGCGGCAAATGTCTGCCCAAGGACATGTCAGCGCTGGTCCACACCGCACACGCGCTCGGCTACCAACCGCTGCTCCTCGAAGGTGCGATCGCGTCGAATGAGGCCGTTCGCAACCCGGAGACCTGATAGCAACTCGGCCGGGGGATCGAGAGCTGCGGTTCATCCGGCTCCACCTCGATGTCGCTAATAACCCTTCCAGACTGGCTTGCGGCGCTCCCGGAAGGCGGCGACGCCCTCGGCGGCGTCCTGCGTTTGGCGGGCGAGCGAGATTGCCGCCTCTTCGAGAATCAGGCTGTTCGCGCGGTCAACATGAAGCGCCTGTTTCAGGAGCCGCTTGGTGAGCGCGACCGAAACCGGCGGCAGCGCTGCATACGCCAGCGCCAGGTCGCGGGCCGTGGCCTGGAGTTCATCGTGCTCGGCCACGCGGTCGATGAGGCCAATCGCCAGCGCCTCGCTCGCGGTCAATGGTTTCCCATCGAGAAAGAAGCTCAACGACCGCGGATAGCCGATTCGCTGGACGATCTTTTGCGAAATACCGTTGTCGGGCGAAAGCGCGATTGCCACGAATGCCGGGTGGATTCGAGCGGTGGACGACGCGATGATCAGGTCACAGGAGAGCGCCAGGCCGATTCCACCGCCGGCCGCCGCGCCGTTGATCGCGCAAATCGTCGGCTTGGTCGTCTCCTCGAAGGGCAGGTGCCACCAGAAACGCGGCGCCGGGCGCTTCGGCTCCTGGGGCGTGGCTGCCTGGCCGCTGAGGTCCGCGCCCGAACAGAACCCTCGCCCCGAACCGGTCAGCACGAGCGCGCGCAGGCCATCCTCGGCCTCGAATTCCCGGACCGCAGCGGCAATGCTCGCGCGCATGGTATCCGTCAGAGCATTCAGGGATTCGGGCCGATTCAACGTTATCGTTCGAACCCCCTCCCAGTCATCGATGAGCACTTCTGAGTCCAATTGGTCACTCCCGGCAGCGCTTCGGCTGCAGAAGGAAATGCTACGCGACTCACCCCTGAAGTGAAGCCGTGGGATCGGCCTTCTTTGTGACCTTCGCGGTGTCTCATGGTGGTCTCGCGGCAGCTCGAGTCCTGGGCACATGCAGGCAACACGCAAAAAGGGAATGGCGGACTTCAGCGCTCTCAGTGCGCGGAGATGGTCAGCACGTTACAGCAGCACACCCGTCGCGCGGTCGAACAGGAGCGCGTGCTGTGCCTGGGGGACGACGGTGATCGTCTCGCCGAAGCTGACATCGGCTCCTGGGTCGAGACGTGCGGTAACCTGGCCCCCGCCGTGGCGAATGGTCGCGAAGAGGTCGCTGCCGAGAAGTTCGAGAAGGATGACTTCGCCAGCTATCCCACCTTGCCGCGCAGCGCCGGGGTGCCGCTCGAAGTGCTCCGGCCGCAACCCGAGCGTGACCTCGTCGGTCGTCGCCCGCTGGACCACCTCGGCCTCAATGAGGAACGAAGCATCCGCGGAGTGAAAGACGATTCCTTCCGCGGTCCTCGTTAGCCAGCCGTGGAGCAGGTTCATCGCCGGGCTGCCGATGAAGGTCGCGACGAAGGTGTTCGCCGGCGCATCGTAGAGCCGCTTGGGAGTGTCCAGTTGCTGGAGGAGACCGTCTTTGAGGACGGCGATGCGCGTGCCGAGCGTCATCGCTTCGACCTGGTCGTGAGTCACGTAGACCACCGTCGTGCCGAGCTGGCGGTGGAGGCGCGCGATCTCCGCGCGGGTATGCAGGCGAAGCTGGGCATCGAGATTGCTGAGCGGTTCGTCCATGAGGAACGCCTTCGGGCGCCGCACAATCGCCCGGCCGAGCGCAACACGCTGCCGCTGACCGCCGGATAGCTCTTTCGGCCGGCGCTTCAGGAGATGCTCGATATCCAGCATCTTCGCGACTTCGGCGACGCGCGTCTCCCGCTCTTGCTGCGGCGTTTTCCGCTGCTTGAGCCCGAAGGCGAGGTTGTCGAACACCGTCATGTGCGGGTAGAGCGCATAGCTCTGGAAGACCATGGCGATGTCCCGGTCGCGCGGTTGGACGTCCGTAACCTCACGCTCGCCGATGAAAATGGAGCCGCTCGATGGCTCTTCGAGGCCGGCAATCATGCGCAGCGCCGTCGTCTTCCCGCAGCCGCTTGGCCCGACAAGCACGAGAAACTCGCCTTCTTCGATTTCGAGCGAAAGGTCGCGCACGGCGTGGACATCGCCGAAATACTTGTTCACGTTCTGCATCGCCAGTCCGCGTGCGGGCATATCACATTCCTCCCCAGGAACGGCGAAGGGCCAGGCGTTGCGCGCTGGCCCCCGTGCTGAATGTCAGGTTGTCTAGCCGAGCTTGGCTTTGACGTCCTGCTCGTAGACCTTCTCCATCTCCTTCTTGACGTCGGCCCAGACGTTCTTGGCGTCTTCGTTCTGGAGCACCATGCGCTCGAGGCCCTTGCCGAGGATGGCGTCGCCGCCGGGGATGTAGACGCGCGCGGAGTCCTGCGACTGGGTCTTCGCCAGCTGGTCGATGGCCGTCTTGTACTGCGGCTTCTCCTTGAGGAAGCTGGCCATCGCCCCGGTTACCGCGGACTTGCGGACGGGCATGTAGCCGACATTCTGGGAGTAGTACGCCGTCTGCTCGGGCTCGGTGATGAACTTGTAGAACATCATCGCGGCGAGCTTGTTCTCGTCCGGGCGGCCCTCATGGATGGCGAGACCGGCCCCACCAGTCGGGCAGCCGAATTGCTTCTGTTCCGGGTAGAACGCCGTCCCGACCTGGAACTTCGCATCCTTCAGGACGCCCGCGAGGCCGCCCGTGGAGGAAAGCATCGAAGCCGTGGTCCCGGCGATGAAGTCGGCCGTCTCGCTGTTGGCGGTGACGTTCGCGTACTTCTTGTCGAACACCTGGCTGCGGATGTAGTTGCCGGCGTCGATGCTCTCCTGGGAGTCCATGAGCATCTTGAACTGGTCGTCGCTGTAGCGGCCGCCGAACTGCCAGACGATGCCGTGGAACGTCCAGGCGAGGTAGCTGTCGCCCTTCACGTGGGTGAAGGCGGAGCCACCGGAGCCAGCGAGGGCCTGCAGCTTGGGGCCCCACTCGTCCATCTCGGTCCAGGTTTTCGGACCGCGGTCGGGAAGGCCGGCGGCGGCCCACTTATCCTTGTTGTAGTAGAAGAGCGGGGTGGAGCGCGCGAACGGCATGGCCCACTGCTTTCCGCCGTACTGGTAGTCCTTGACGAGGGTGTCCTGGTAATCGGTCAGGTCGATCTTCGTGGTCTTGATGAGTTCGTCCATCGGCGAGATGGTCTTCGCGAGGAAGTACTTGAACCACCACACATCGGAGAGCATGACGAGGTCCGGAATCTGCTTCGAGGCGAGGCCCGCGTTGAACTTCTGGGAGACTTCGGCATAGTTAGCGCCCGCCGTCTCCAGCTTCACCTTGATGTTCGGGTTCGCGGCCTGGAAGCGCTTGATCAGCTCTTCTTCGACGGCTTTGCTGTTCGCCGGGTGGACGCTCCAGTAGGTGATTTCGGCGGCTGGCTTCAGTGCGGTGTCACCAGCGCCAGCGAGCGTGGCCGTCGCAACAGCAGTTGCGGAAGTGCCGGTCGTGGTGGTGTTTGCCGGGGCCGGCGTTGCTTCGGTGTCGTCGTCATCGCCGCCACAGCCAACGAGACCGATGGCCGCAGCGCCGCCGGCCATACCGAGCAGGCGCCTTCGATTGATCTTTTCCATGGTTGTTGTCCCTCCATTGGACTCGAACGCTTCGAGACTGTGAGCCGCCCTTTGGGCGGAGAATCACCCTTTTACAGAACCGGCAGTGAGGCCTTCGACGATGTGCCGTTGGGCCCAGAAAAAGAGCACGAGCACGGGCGCGATAACGAGCACGGCGCCCGCCATCACGATCCCCCACTCGGTGGAACCTTCGGAGTTTTGAAGCTGCGTGAGCCCGACGGGCAGGGTTCGCATGTTCTCGGTGTTCGTGACGAGCAACGGCCAGAGGTACTCATTCCATTTCGCGACCACGGAGATGAGGGCGAAGGTCACGAGTGTCGGCCGGGACATCGGCAGGACGATGTGCCAGAGCATCGCCACGTGCCCGACGCCGTCGATGCGCGCGGCCTCGATGACCTCTTTCGGCAGCGTCAGGAAGTGCTGGCGAAGGAGGAAGGTACCGAACGCCACCGCCGCGCCGGGGATGATGATTCCCTGGTAGGTGTTCACCCAGCCGAGGTCGGCGACGAGCACATAGTTCGGAATGAGCGTCACCTGGCCGGGCACCATCAGGGCGGCGAGCACAAAGAGGAAGATGAACTTCTTCTTCGGGAAGCGCAGAAAGACGAGTGCGTAGGCGGTCATCACGCCGTTCACAAGCTCCAGGCTGCTTCCGGCCGCCGTCGTGATGAGGCTATTGATGAAGAACTGCCCGAACGGCACCGAAGTCCAGGCGTCCTGGTAGTTCGCCCAGCGGAATGTCTCCGGGAAGATCGCAACTGGCAGGGTGTAGAGGTCGGAGCGCGTCTTGAACGACGCCGCCACCATCCAGCCGAGTGGGGCGCAGACCAGCACGACGGCTGCGAACACCGCCGCATACGCCGGGACGAGGCGAAAGACGCGGCCACGGAGACGGGGGGTTCGCAGCGTCGAAGCGTCGATGGCTGCCGGTTTGCGAATTGATTGAGTCATTGCGGGGGCCTCACGAGTAGTGAACTCGCCGCTCGAGGAAGCGGACCTGGATGAGCGTGGCGACCAGTAGCACGAGGAAGAGGACGGTCGCTATCGCTGAGGCATTGCCGACGCGGAAGCGGACGAAGCCCTCGTCGTAGACCTGGTAGACCATCGTTTTCGTGGCATCGAGCGGCCCGCCTTCGGTCATCACCTGGATGATGTCGAAGGCCTGCATCGAGCTAAGAATGCTGGTGACAAGCAGGAAGAAGGTGACTGGCGAGAGCTGCGGAAGTGTGATGTGCCAGAACCGGGAGAGCACGCCGGCGCCATCGACGCGGGCCGCCTCGTAGAGCTCCTTCGGCACGGTTTGCAGTCCGGCGATGTAGATCACGACTGCATAGCCGAGGTTCTTCCAGATGTAGACGATGATGATCATCGGCATCGCCCAGTTCGGGTCGTTGTACCAGTTCGGGCCAGTCATGCCGAAGCGCTCGAGGATTGCAGACAGCATGCCGAATCGCGGGTCGAATACGAACAACCAGACGATTCCGATAGCAGCGCCGCCCAGGACGTAGGGAGCGAACAGTACGGTTCGCGCGGTATCTCGTCCGCGAATTTTCTGGTTCAGGAGGAGCGCAATCGCGAGGCCAAGAATCATCGAGCCAAGGACCGCGCCCGTTGTGAATACAAGCGTGTTGCGGATGATATATCTGTCGGTTTCGCCTTTGAAGTACTCGATATAGTTGTCGAAACCCACCCAGGTCTTCGTTGGGGATATCAGGTCCCAGTCGTAGAATGAAAGTTGCAGGCTACGGAACAGGGGAAGATAAGTAAATACCGCGAGCAGCGCCAGATTCGGAGCAACGATAGCCACGAACAGCAGATATTCTCGCCAGGGATGGCGGGAACTGCCTTTCGAACGCGTCGCTGGAACCGGCATATCAACCACGCCCCGGAGTATCTGGCCGGAGTGTTAATGGCTGGCAAACGAATGATGATCAATCCGCGCTCGGAGGAGTTCGCAGTTTCTCGCACAAGAACGTTAATCAATCAATGATAGTGTGACGCTTTGGGCGCTACGCCCTCGGAAGAACGCGAGGAATAGATGTCCCGAGTTCGCCGCAGCAAAGGCAGAGACGGTGACGCTGGCCGCGAGGTTCAGGCGGATTCCGTGAGTGGCGGCCTCATCCGGAGCGAACATCCACAGGGGACCCGGCCAGCCGTCCTCCTGGGACGGACGCAGGATGCGTGCTCGTCTACGGCCTGGAGCGGTATCTGCCGGAGCTCCTGACCCTGGCGACGCTTCGTCGCATCGTCGAATCCGAACGCGAGGCGATGGTCAGCACTTTGACCTGTAGCCGACTCAGGAGATAGACAGGCGGACGAGTGCTGTGCCTTCGTCCACCGTGTCTCCGGGTTGCACGAAGAACACGTCGACGATCCCGGCATCAGTCGTCTCGACGGGGATTTCCATCTTCATGGACTCCAGGACGATGATCTCTTGCCCGGCGGAAACGGCGTCCCCGACGGTAACGAGGTGTTCTTTCACGGCGCCGGCCATTGGCGAGATGATATCGATAGCCATGTGCTTATCCTTTGTGACTCGGTGCTGACGGCCGGGTGGAGAACCAGCACTAGCGTGAATGAGATGCGGATGGGAGCCTACCAGCTGTCGATGTAGTGCTTCTTCTTCTCGCGCGTTGGCGGTTTCGGCAGGAATTCGAGCATGCGCACGATGCGGTCGCGAGTCTCGGCCGGGTCAATGACTTCATCGTATGTGTAGCTTCGGGCCGCATTCATCGAGAGGCTCCGCTCGCGCATCTTCGCTGCAAGCTCATCACGCATTTCTCTCGCTTCCTTTTGCCCTCCAGCAGCAGCAATCTCCTTGCGCTGGATAAGCGCCGCCGCTCCCTCAAGGGCCATGCCTCCCGCCTCAACGGTTGGCCAGGCGAGACGTAAATCGGTCGGCAGCTGCATGTAGCCCATCGACATCGGTCCCAGTCCATATGCCTTGCGGATGTGGACCAGGAGCAGCGGAACGGACCGGTGTACCTGCGCCATGATCGGCCGACCGTGGTGGCGAGCGATTCCCGCTTGTTCGGCTCTCGGTCCAAGCATGAACCCGGGGTTATCGAGCAGCGAGAGGATGGGGAAGTCGAACGCGTCGGCAATCTGGATGAAGCGTGCGAGCTTGTCTGCGGCATTTGCGTCGATCGCGCCCGCGATCGGAGAGAGCGGCTGATTCGCGATGAGCGCGACCGGGCGGCCGCCCATGCGAACGAAGCTGGTGATGGCTGACGTGGCCCAATTCGGCCGCAGTTCGAACACCGAGTCCGCGTCGGCGAGGGCGCGAATCACCTTGCGCATGTCGTAAACGCCACGACGGTTATCGGGGACGATGCTGCGAATGGTTTCGTGCGTGGGCGACAATTCACCGCCAGTCCGCTCGACGAGGAAATAGGCCAGGTACTTGCGAACGAGGTCCACTCCCTGGGAGTCGTTCTCGATAAGCAAGTCGATTCCGCCAGATTTCTCGTGCATCTCGGAGGGGGCAAGCTCCTCCGGCGTGAGTTTCATTCCGAGCGCCGCTTCCACGAGCGGTGGGCCACCCATGCCAATCGCTGAGCCTTTCGTTGCGAAGACGACATCCGAAAGGCCGGCAATGCTTGCAGTCCCGGCGATCGATCG
>JBBSKE010000059.1:0-13392 GCA_038256595.1 Tepidiformales bacterium
ATGCGGGTTCGATTCCCGCCGCCCGCTCCAACTTCGCTGCTTCCCCCACATAATTCGCGGGTTCTGCTTCCAGTTTCGCCACGTGCAGTGTACGCGGGGCATTCGAACAGGTCGCGAGTGGTGGGCCTGCGGGCGGGTGATTCGGCAGTGAGTCACGACGACCACTCCGTGCCTGCCGTGGTTCGGAATTCGAGCAGGTCGCGAGCATGGGCCTGCGGGCGGGTGAATTGGCGGTGAGTCACCGACGACCACTCCATGCCTGTCGTGGTTCGGAACCCGAGCAGGTCGCGACCGGAGTTAGCGATGCCTGACCCGGTTTCCCAACATATAGCCTGCCCCGACGTCCGGTTAGCCCATTTGGCAGCAGATTTTCGCCTGAACTATTGACTCGCGCATATATCTGCTTATTATTTCGCCATGCGACGGAAACCCGGCACCCTGCTCCCAATCGAAATCGCCATCCTCTACGCCGGTATCGATCTGCGCCGCCGCGGGCAGGAGCAATTTCACGGCTATGCGATCGCCCGTGAGATTCGCGACCTCGAGGCGGCCAAACGTCTGACCGGACACGGCACGCTCTACCGCGCGCTCGACCGTCTCGAAACCGCGGGCCTGCTGGAGAGCGAGATGGAGGACCCGGCCATCGCCGCCGAGGAGACTCGCCCTCGCCGGCGGCTCTACACCGTCACCGCTCTCGGGGAACGGGCACTCGCGGACGTGCCTGCGCCTTCGCCGGCGCCGAACCGCCACCCGCTCCAATCCGAAGGGCTGCCGTCATGATCAGCGAGAGCACCGGCCCGGCCAATCCTCCAGGCATCGCCTCCGCGGTCGCGCTCGCCTGGGTCCGAATCTACACCCTGGGGCTTCCGGACGCGGTTCGATCCCGGCGCATCGAAGAGATCCATTCGGACACCTGGGAACAGTGGTCCGACCAGCGCAGCGCGAACCTCAGCGCGGCTGCGATCGGAGCGCAAACCCTCAGCCGGCTGATTCGCGGCGCACCCGCCGATCTGCTCTGGCGAACGCATCTCGGAGGTCTCCACGTGAACATCCACGTACCAATAGATCGGCTTGCCGGCCTCTTCCTGTTGCTCTTGATTGCAGCATCAACCCTGAGTTTCTCTGCGAGCGGATACGACACCAGCGCCGGCGCAGGGTTCACCGGTGAACTCGAACGGCTGGCTAGCGTCTCTGGATGGCAGGCGGAAGGCTACGTCATGCTCCAGGTGGCTTCGGGTTTCGCGATGATCGTTGCCGGGGCCGTGTTCTATCTTCAGTTGCGCGAAAAAGCGCCCGGCATGTCGCTCATCGCGGCCCTCGCGCTCATTACGGCCGGCATCGTCGGTCTCATTTCAGCATCGCTCTACGGCGCAGCCGCCAACCTTGCCGATGAATGGCGGGCCGCTTCGCCGGAGAACGAGCAGTCGGTCCGCGTGGTCGCTCGCGGCTTCCTCCTCGCCCTGTCATACGCGTCGCCGATCGGGCAACTCGCCCTGGCGCTCGGGGTCCACGGCCTCGCTTATGTAACTTCTAAGTTCGGCTTTGTGCCTGCGAAGCTCAACCTGGTGTGCCTTGCAAGCGTCGTCTGTATGGCGGCGGGCGTCATCGCCCTCCCCGGCAACTGGGATCTGCCATGGATATTCTTTGCCGGCGCCGTCGTGCTGCTGCTCACCTGGTTGCTCATCGCGGGTGCATGGCTGCTCCTGGGTGGGGGCGAAAATGCGAAGAGCAGCACCCTTCAGCCGGGGCTCCCGGCACAGCCAGGTGGTGCGTAAACCCTCTTTACCAATCTTTACCATTCGGTATAGTTCCAATTACGGAGCCGGCTGCGCCACGACGGCAGCCTGGTGAGCCGCCACTCCCGTCGTGGCCACATCGAAAGGGCTCGCAATTGAACTGGCGAACTGGTCTTGGGCTCATCGCGGCGGCGGCGTTCGTCGCCGGCAGCACATCCGTCGTCCTCGCAGACGAAGATCTGCCACCCGCACCCACGTACAGCGGCACATCCGTCAAGACGATCACGTCGACGCTTCGTGACAGCACTGGCAAGGATGTCGGCGCGGTCCAACTCTCGCAGGACTCAGCGGGCGTCGTCCAGGTGACGGTCGCTGGTTCGGGCCTTACGGTGGGCCTCCACGGCATTCACGTCCACGCCGTGGGCATGTGCGAAGGTCCCGCCTTCACCACCGCCGGGGGACACTTCAACCCATCGGCCAAAAAGCACGGTTTGCTCGCGCCCGATGGCCACCACAATGGTGACCTTCGCAATCTCGAGGTCGCCGCCAACGGCACCATGACCTATTCGGACACGACGAACAGCATTTCGCTCACGACCGGCGCGACATCCATCTTCGATGCCGATGGCACGGCGCTCGTGGTCCACGCCGCGGCAGATGATCACATCACCGACCCGACCGGGAACAGTGGCGCGCGTGTCGCCTGCGCCGTCCTGGCGGTGGCGAACCCGTCCCTCGCATCTCCGACGGCCGCAGCGTCGCCATCGGTCACGGTCCCGCTGCCGCCGCGCACGGGTACGGGGTCAGCCGGAGGAGGCGAGTTCTTCGCGTGGCAGTGGCTGGTTATCTCCGCTGCAGTCGCTGGGATGATCGTTGCACTTGGGTTGCGCGGCCAGGTTCAGCGCTAGTCGGCAAATAGCGGCAGTCCCGGACAGGATACGAAGCGATCTTTTGTCCGGGACTCCGCAATTAGTGACGCTGAATCCGCCATTTTCCGGAAAACCGTCGGTAATGTGTCAAAAATATACACATAACACACATCGTAGATTGCGCCGTGGTAGAATGAACGCGTCAAGTAGTGGCCAAGAGCCAAACGCTTGCAATGGAAGCTGGATACCACGATTGTTCCAATGTTGCCATCGGAAAATCCGAACCTGATTCTTGCAGCAATTGCACCGGCCGAATACGCGGAAATCCGTCCAATGCTCTCCTTGCACGATTTGCACATGCGCGAAACCCTCCAGGAAGCTGGCGACGCGCCGGAGTATATCTACTTCCCAACCAGCGGCATCATTTCCGCCCTCACCGTGATGGAAAACGGGATGATGATTGAGTTCGCCACGGTTGGCCGTGAGGGCACCACCGGGGTTCCCGTGTTCCTTGGGATGACGGAGTCGAACATGGCACTCATCTCGCAGGTCCCCGGCGTCTCCTTGCGCATGACCTCGGCCGATTTCGCCGAGGCGCTGCGCAAGAGCCCGAGCCTTTCTGCTATCCTGCGCCGCTACAGTGGGCTCATGCTCGCACTGGTCGCGCAGTCGGCCGCCTGCAATCGCGCCCACCACGTGGATGAGCGCTGCGCGCGCTGGCTCCTGATGACCCATGACCAGTCCGATAGCGACGACTTCCCCATTACCCACGAATTCCTCGCCCAGATGCTCGGCGTGAGCCGGCCCAGCGTTACCCTCTCTGCCGCAGCGCTGCAGGCGGCCGGCTACATTCGCTACCAACGCGGGAACATGCACATCTCCGACAGGATCGGCCTCGAACGAGCTTCCTGCGAGTGCTACGCGATCATCCACGATCGATTCGAAACGTCAGCGCTCAAGGTCGCCACCTGAATCAATGCGGGGCACCCTGCCCTCCCAGGGGACGGCCGCAGCGGTTCTTAGCGGAACTTTCGCTGCATCATCACCAACCAGGAGTTCGCCATGTCCGACAAACGTTCCGGCAAGAAAGACAAGAAATTGGCCGAACTCAAGACGGTCCCAGGGACCGCTTCGGCAGTCGTCAGCGACCTCACGACGAAGCCGCCCAAGAAGAAAAGCAAGTAGCCCGCAGCGGCTGTGCCGGGCCAGCGGCGCCAGCCAGCCGCTGTTCATCGAACAAACGTAATCCAACGCCGGTCTCGCAATTGCTGCGCTCCGTCTACCATGGTGGGATGAGGCAGCAACGATGATCATCGCTGGCGCGGTCTCGCTCCGCCACACCATGCACTACCGCTACGATGCGCCCGTGCAGCTCGGCCCGCAGGTGGTTCGCCTGTCGCCGACTCCCTACTACCGCGCTCGAATCCTCCAATACTCCCTTTCGGTCACCCCCGAAGACCACGCGCTGAACTGGCTCCAGGACCCCAACGGCAACTGGCTGGCGCGCTACGTCTTCCCGGCGCGAACGACCGAGTTGCGCATCGACGTCCGGTTGGATGTCGATCTCCGGCCACTCAATCCGTTCGATTTCGTCGTCGATGGCACGGCAGCAGACTGGCCCTTCGCCTACACGGCCGAGACTCGCTCCGAACTCGGGGCCTACCTCGCGCGAGACGCGGCTGACCCTGCGATCGAAGCCTTCGCTGGCCCCTGGGCGGGCACTTCGGTCAGCACGGTCCAGCTACTGGTCGAAGTGAACGCGCGCATCAACCAGGTCCTCGGCTACGAAGTTCGTTCCGAAGCGGGCGTGTATTCACCAGCGGAGACGCTGGCGCGGATGACCGGCTCGTGCCGGGATATCGCATGGCTCGGCGTCCAGGTGTTCCGGCAGCTCGGCTTTGGCGCGCGCTTCGTCTCCGGATACCTGCTCAACCTCGCCGTGCCGGACGACACCGACGACGGCGATGGCGAGTTCTCGGGGCTGCACGCGTGGGTCGAGGTGTACCTCCCGGGCGTCGGCTGGGTAGGCATGGACCCGACATCCGGGACCTTCTGTAACGAAGCCTATGTCCCGCTCGCAGCCTGCGCGCACTATGACGCCGCCGCACCGCTCACCGGATCCGTGGAGCCCTCGCGCGTCGAGTTCCATCACGAGCTCCACGTCGAGCGCCTCGCGCGGGCCACCTCGGCTGAGTAACTCTCCCCACCCCGTGCACTCCAAGTACGCCAGCTGGCTGCGATTCCGTGCGCCTTCTCGTTCCTAATGGCCGCGCTATCCATGGACTATTTGCGCGCTGCGACCTGGCCAGGACGTACGGTTTCCTGGGAATCCGAATCGAAGGTATTCCCCATATTTGCTGCGAACAAATCTCGCTGAAATATTATTTCTGGACGAGCGCGTGTCGCAGCAAAATTCATGGGCAAAATATCGCAGAATATCTTATACCTCATGCCCCAAAATAACTTGCACTTTTATCCCAACATATTTTCGAGGGCGGACCGATATCGTCTTTCTGTCGCAGCGAACATCAGGAAATGCCCTCTAATTTCGAACAAATTGCCATGAATTGCAGAGCACTTATTACAGGATTTCCCCGTGTAAATTAAGTGGAGATTGGCTTTCTCAAGGGTTAATTCGAACGTGGAAGCTGGTACGATCTCATCAATGCACAGAGGTTTCCCGGTCCTCCAACCAGGTGGGCCCCGAATGCCAGGCAGATTCTGAACATTCAAATCCGGATGTTTTCAGAAAATCTGTCGATAACCTGAATAGGAGGTCCGTCTTATGAAGAAAGACTCTCAACCAAATGCGGCCGAATCGCGGCCCAAATATTCCCCAGAAAATACCGGACATGGTCCGGTCGCTTCGCATCGAAGATTCGGCGCAGGACTTGCCCTCTCTATCGGAGCTGCTCTGTTCGGCATGATGCTGTTTATGATGGCGGCGCCCACAACGACCGAAGCTGCCGGAGACCCGGTGATGCAATGCAACGGCATCAATAACCAGGGTGGTTATGGCGTGCGCTGCTCGGTCGAGATCGTCAACCACCTGACCGGCACGGGGACCGTCGAAGCCACGGCCCTCACCACGATCTCCGTGACCATTTGCGCCGACGCTACCGGCCCTATCGTGGATATGTCGACCGTCAGCTGTGTCACGACGAATTCGACTTCGGCAGAGCCCATCAACCAGGTGACGCAGTGCAATGCCACGGGCAGCGGCGGTGGCGGTGTCGTCATCTGCAGCGTCTCGATCGTCAACCGCTTCGATGTTCTTCCGACGCCTGCGCCCTCGCCCGCGCTGGTCTACCAGTGCGTCGGGTCGGTCGGCACTGGAACCTGCAGTCCGGCGAATACCGGAGTTGATGCAGTCAGCGCGACCATCGGCCAGTGCAACGGTTCTGGCAATGACTCCGCTGTCAGCCTCAACTGCACCGCCTCCGGGACGACCACGGAACGCTTCCCGGTGAACATCAACCAGTGCAACGGTTCTGGCAATGGCAACGGGGCCGTGGTCACCTGCACCGGTTCAGTCACGAACGAGCTTGACGATATCGCGACGCCGACCCCGCTGCCGGCGACTTCGACCGCCATCCCAGCGACCAACACGTCCATCCCGAACACTCCGACATCGATCCCGGCGACTTCGACCGCCATCCCGGCGACGAACACTTCCATCCCGAACACCCCGACGTCGATCCCGGCGACCAACACGTCCATCCCGGGCACCCCGACGTCGATCCCGGCGACCAACACGTCCGTCCCGGGCACCCCGACTCAGCCGGTCAACACCCCGACTCAGCCGATCAATACCCCGACTCAGCCGATCAATACCCCGACTCAGCCGATTAACACCCCGACTCAGCCGATCAACACGCCGACTCAGCCGATTAACACGCCGACTCAGCCGATTAACACGCCGACTCAGCCGGTCGAGACCCCGACTCAGCCGGTGGAGACCCCGACTCAGCCGGTGGAGACCCCGACCGCCCCGGCATTGACTCCGACTACCCCGGCGAACACTCCGACCACGCCAGCGATGACGCCGAGCACCACTCCGACCTCCCCGGCGAACACTCCGTTCGTCCCGACGGTCACGGTTACGCCGATTTCCTCAGCCACCGTCACGCCGACCGTGCTCGTTCCGCGAACGCAGCCGGCCATCCCGGGGCCATCCTTGACGGCGACCGTAGCCGCGACGCGAACCCAGCCGGCAGCCCCTGGCCCGCCGAGCACTGGTACTGGGACCGGCTCCTCCGGGAGCACGAGCATCCCGATGCTCGCCGGCCTCGCTCTGCTCCTCGCCGGGTCTGGTGCAGCCTTCGCCCTTCGCAAGACGAAGTAACACCAGCCACCTCGCGGGCAAGTCGAACAACGAAAAGGGGACTCACATGTGAGTCCCCTTTTCTGTTCGTCACGCGATTGCGCTATTCGAGCGTGAGCCAGAGTTGTGCTTCGCCGCTCGCATCGAACCCGCATTCCTCGAACCCGAACCTGCGGTAGAGGTCCATCGCCGCAGTGTTCGCCGGGTCGCAGCCGAGCCCGAGCGTGAAGGCAGTCGGGTCACGTTGCCGGACATGTTCGACAACCGCCATGAGCGCAGCACGGCCGAATCCCCGGCGCTGCCGGCCACGGTCGATGATGAACAGCGGGACCCACCAGTGGCCGGCTTCCAGGAGAGTGCCGACGCTCACGAATCCGACGACTTCCTCGCCAGAGACGACGGCGAGCGGCGTGAACTCCGGGTGCTCGTGGGCGTCGGCGAGAAAGCCCGCGAGGTCTGGGGTCGAAAGGTACTGGCGCTGATGTTCGTGGACCGCGAGAGCAGCCACCTCCTCCCGATTCGCATCGGAAAGCGGCGCCAGTTTGACCACCGGGTCCGCCATCTCGGTCCTCCGGGGCGCTTAGCCTTCGCCGCGGGCGTGCATGATGAGGTAGCGATTCGTTGCATCGCCGAAATAGCCCTGGAATTCGGGGTACTTCTTGCGCAGCGTGGCGATGTATTCGTTCGCGGGCAGGCGGCGGCGCATGAACTTCGATCCCGGGCGCTGGTCCGCGATTTCGCTCGCGACGGCAACGACCATCGGCCGGGCGACACGAGAGCCTACGGCGTAATCGGGGTTGTGGCTGGTCGCCTTGCAGTCGAGGTAGCCGGTGACGATGTGCGTCTTCAGCGTCGCGCCGGTCTGCTCCGAAATTGCGCGCGTGACCATCGCTTCGACCGATTCGCCGGCTTCGGCGTCCGTTTCGAGCGTGCCCCAGGTCTCCGCTTCGGATTCGCGCACCACGTAGCCCTTGCCCGCCATGAAAAGCAGGATGAACGCGTGATTGAGCGGCAGACCTTCGGGGATTTCGCCCTGCGCGACCCAGACGCCTCGCCAGAGGTCGCCGAGGTTGTGCTCGCGCACGCCCGGTGGGTCCGGGATGTAGATGCTTGAAGGGTCAAAGTTCTCGGGGAACGACACGGTGGGTTATCTCCGGCGGTAGAATGGCTTGGCGGTGACGACAGCGCGATTGCCTGCCACCTGGAAGGATACGCCCGGGGAGACCCGGGCAGATTCGATGACGCCGAGGGCGATGACCGCCGAAAGCGCGTGTGATGCGATGCACGACCGCAGCGAGCCCACGGTCGTGCCATCTTCAGCGATGATCGGCGTGCCGCTATCCACCGTATGATCCGATTCCAGCAGCAGAGCGGCAAGGATGCGGCCATCGGCGCCGCCTTCGATACCGAGCAGCGTATCGACATCTGCCTCTGCGGGCGAAAGACCAACAGCGTCGTAGCTCGCGGACGGGATGCAACTCTCGACGCGAGCCATCTCCTGCGCTTCGAAGCCTGCGAGGGGGATGCCCGCGCGGTTGAGGGTCTCGATCATGTGCTGTGCGACCGCGGGCGCGACCATGAACTCGAAGCCGTCCTCTCCGGCATCGCTAGTGCGGATGGCGAGCGTGCGGAAGCCGTGGAATTCGAACATGACGCAGTGGAGGAGCTGCAGCCGCGAGGGCAGCGCACCTTCGAGGTGGTCCTGGGCGGCCTGGGCAGCGTCGGGGCCGGCGAGGCCGATGAGGCAGGTCGTCTCGGTGCGGTCGTCGAGGCGGACGTCCCAGCCGGGCTGGACCGCGGCCTGGAGCCGTTCAAATGTGGCGAATCGCCGTTCGGGGTCGCCAGAAACGAAGTAGCTGATGCCGCCGGTGCGGCTAACCAGCACGAAATCGTCGATTGTGCCGTCGGCGTTGAGGGCGACGGTGCGCATCGAGCGGCCCTCGTCGATCTCCTCGATATGCCCGGCAAATGCTGCCTGGAGCACATCGAGGGCATCGGTGCCGCTGAGCAGAAAGCGGCTCTGGAACGAAAGGTCCATGACGGCGGCGCGCTGGCGGAGGGCCGTGTACTCGGCTGCCGGGTCGCCGTATCGGAAGGGCAGCGACCAGCCATGCGCGATCCCCGGGAATGCGCCGGCAGCAGTATGCAGGTCGCGCAGGGCGAGGTGGTAGATGCGTTGCTCTTCGGTCATTCGTTGACGAACTTCCGGCGGCCGTCGACCTCGGTCAGGCGGCCCACCCCGGGATACTCATTATGTACGCAGATGAGCAGCGCATTCTCGCGAACAGCGCGTTCGGCGAGCATCTTCTTGGTTTCGAGCGAAACGAGCGGCAGCGTATCAAAGGCGGGGATCCAGGCGGGGCGCTCGGCCTGGACCGCGTGGTGCACCGTGTCACCCATATAGATGGCCGATTCGCTGCCATCGCGAACTACGATTGAGGCGTGGTCCTGGGTGTGGCCGGGCGTCGGGAGAATGGAGACGCCGGGTGCGATCTCACATTCGCCGGTGACCAGCTGCATCTGCCCGGTGACTTCGAGCGGCGTGAAGTTCTCGAGGAAGTAGGTACCGCGGGTGCGGTCGTTCGGGTGGGTGGCAGCTTCGTATTCGCCGGCCTGGATGTAGTAGCGCGCGTTCGGGAAGGTGGGGACGATGGCGTCGCCCTCGCGCATGGTGTTCCAGCCGCAGTGGTCCGCATGGAGGTGAGTATTGACGACCGCCGTTACATCGGCGGGCGATATACCGAGTGCCGATATATTTTGGAGGAGGTACCCATAGTCGCCGGGGAAGATCTTCTCACGCACCTGGGGGGTCTGCTTCGTTCCCATGCCGGTGTCGCAGAGAATGATCTCGTTGCCGCGGCGGATGACCAGGCAGTTCAGCCCCAGGCGGATGCGGTAGTTCTCGTCGATGTTTTCGATGCCGATGACCGGCTCCCACATGGTGCGAGGGATGAGGCCGAAGACGGCGCCACCATCCAGCAGCGTGTAGCCATCGGAGACGACCGCCAGGTCGAAGGAACCGACGCGGTAGTGAGCGGGAACGTGCATGGGTCGAACCATACGGGGGGCCAGTGGCCAGCGGCAACTCGCGCGAATTGACTGCTCCCGCTCCTGCCGGGAATATCGGGCGCGAGCGCTCATCGGGGGAGCCATATGTTCGGGCAAAACAGGCAGAGGGCCGCGAAGCCGGGCTCGAAGGCAGCCAACGGCCACCCGGGCGAGGAGTCTGCAGACCCTGCGGAGGACGTCCCGGCGGCGAATCCGGTGATCGTGTTCATCCTCTTCGAAACGCCGGATGTCTCGCTGGAGAGCATCGAGCCCGCGCTCGCGAAGCAGACGATCCTTGGGAAGCGCGCGCTCGCGATGCCCTCGGGTCGCGCTGCCGGGGATACGGGGTCCTTCGCGTCTGAAATCGGCGACCTGATCGTCGCGGCGCAGGTCATGCCGGTGCCCTATCCCGCGGCCGAACTCGATTTCGCGATCGCCAGCGCCTGGACCTGGCCGCCCTCGGTGGAGGCAACGAGCGTGCGCAACGGCGCCTCGCATGTCCTGCTGGTGGTGACGGGCGGGAAGAGCACCGCCCTTGAGAAACATCTCGTCGCGACCGCGGTGGCGGCACTCATCGCCAGCCTACCCGGCGCGGTCGGCGTCTACTGGTCGGCCGGGCGCGTACTCCATTGCCCGCCATTCTTTGTCGACATGGCCGCAGAGCTGCGAACGGCCGCGAATCCGCCGCTCTACCTCTGGGTGAACTTCTGCGTGTCGGAGAACGGCGATGACACGGCCACACTCTTCACGACAGGCCTCGGCGCGCTCGGGCTCATGGATATGGAGATGCATAACCTCAAGGGGCCGCCGATGGAGCTGCGCGAATGGGCAAGCAGCCTCGCTTTGCACCAGCTTGTGCACGGCCCGGTGTTCCAGCACGGCGACACGATCGGCGAGGACACCGACGCCCAGCTCCGGGTCGCGCACGCAGGGTCATCGTTCGGGCTGCCAGGCACGATCCTGCGCCTCGAATCCGCGTAAGCCGCTCGTTCGAACAAAGTTGACGGCGACGAATAGGAAGTAAGCAATCATGCTGGAGGATCCGCCGGGGGCATGGTAGTGTACCGTTTCCACGCAGTTGCATACCGTTGCATTTGAATCGCAGCGAAGTTACGAGCGTTGGATACCGGGGGGAATGAACCATGAGACGATTCTTGAGCGTGTTTGCAATCATGTTGCTGGCGGTCTCCGGCTTCGCCGCGGCGGCCTGCGGCGGTGACGATTCCGAAGAGACGGCCGTCGGGAACGGCGCCGCCGGGACGAGCAACGACTTCGCGGAGGACAACGACCGCCTGAATGTCGCCACCACCGTCGCACCGCTGACCAGCATCCTGCTGCAGATCGGCGGGAACCGGATCGACATCAATGGGCTCATCCCGGATGGCGTGAACTCGCACACCTATGAGCCGCGTCCGAACGACGCGATCGTGCTCTCGCGCGCCGACATCTTCATCATGAATGGCGCGGAACTCGAAGGCACGAGCGAAGAGATCGCGAAAGAGAACCTCAAGGACCCGTCGAAGATCTATAAACTCGCCGACAACACCCTCTCCGGCGACGACGAGAAGACAGGTTTCCTCTACGACTTCAGTTTCCCCAAGGCGGAAGGCAAGCCCAATCCGCACCTCTGGATGAACCCGAAATACGCGCTCAAATACGCCGAACTGATGACCCAGTGGCTCTCAGAGAACGACGCCGATAACAAGGCCTACTACGAGCAGAATCTCGCAAGATTCACGACGACCATCAACGAACTCGACGCGGCCATTCGCACGGACCAGGCGAGCGTCCCGGAGGCCAACCGGAAGCTGCTGACCTATCACGACAGCTGGGCCTACTGGGCGCGCGAGTACGGCTGGGAAGTCGTTGGCGCAATCCAACCGTCCGACTTCGCCGAGCCAAGCGCCCAGGAAGTCGTCCAGATCATCGAGCAGTTAAAGACGCTCAAGGTTCCGGTGATTTTCGGCAGCGAAGTGTTCCCAAGCCCCGTGCTCGAACAGATTTCGAAGGAAACCGGGGCGAAATTCGAAGACCAGCTCAGCGACGACGCCCCTCCCGGCGAAATCGACGCACCGGAGCACACGTATATTGGCATGGTCGTCGAAGACATGCGCATTATGTTCTCCAGCCTTGGCGGAAATGCCGATAACACCACGACAATCAAGGTCGAGAACGGTTTCGCGAAGTAAGATGCAAGAGTGGGAATCGTGCTGCTAAATGCCTGAAATTATTCGCTTTGACCGCGTGGATGCCGGCTACGAGGGCCGCGCGGTCATCAGCGACGTGTCCCTCACGGTCGAACAGGGCGAGTTCGTCGGGATTGTCGGGCCGAGCGGGTCCGGGAAGTCGACCTTGCTGAAGTCGCTACTGGGCGTCGCGTCGCTCTACTCGGGCTCGATTACCGTCGATGGGCAGGCCGTCGATGCCCGCCGCAAACCCTCCGTCGGCTATGTCCCGCAGCTCGAAACAATCGACTGGAACTTCCCGGTGAGCGTCGAGGAAGCTGTGCTCATGGGCCGGGCAATGTCCTCCGGGCCGTGGCCGTGGCCGCGCAAAGCCGACAAAGAAGAGCTCTTGTACCTGCTCGAACGGCTGGGCATCGCGGAGCACCGGAAGAAGCACATTCGCAACCTCTCTGGCGGCCAGCAGCAGCGCGTTTTCCTCGCCCGGGCGCTGATTCGCAACCCGCGGCTCCTGCTCCTCGACGAGCCCACGAGCGGCGTCGATATGAAGACGCGCGACGACATCCTCCACCTCCTGGTCGACCTCAACCGCGACGGCGTCACCGTCCTGATTTCGACGCACGAGCTGAACGCGCTGGCGGCTCACCTGCCGCGCATCGTCTGCATCAACCGTGGAATCGTGGCCGATGGCTCGCCCGAGGACGTGTTCACGCCGGAGATTCTCCAGCGCACCTATGGCGGCGAGATGGTCGTCGTTCGCGAAGGCGGCATGACGCTCGTTGCAGATCGCCCGCACGTGCTCGCCGAACTGCACGACCGGCGGAACGCCTCATGATTCTCGCGATCAGCCTCACCGAGCCGTTCGAGTACGAATTCTTTCGCCACGCCCTGCTGGCGGCGACGATGGTCGGGGCGCTCACGGGACTCATCGGCACCTACGTCGTCCTCCGCCGCATGAGCTACATCGGCCACGGGATGAGTCACTCGATTTTCGGCGGCGCCGTCGTCGGCTACGTGGCCGGGATTAACTTCTACCTTGCGGCAGGCGCCTGGGGCTTCATCTCCGCGCTCCTGATTAACGCGACCACGCGCCGGCGGCAAATCGGCGCCGACGCAGCCATTGGCATCATCACCACGGCCAGCTTTGCCCTCGGCGTCGCGCTGATCAGCCGGGCCAGAAGCGTCACCCGCAACTTCGACGCGGCCCTCTTCGGCAATCTGCTGGGCGTGAG
>JBBSKE010000060.1:0-13115 GCA_038256595.1 Tepidiformales bacterium
CTTCGGCGAGGAGATCGGCGATTTCGTCCATCGAGAGCCCGATGACCCGCTCGCAGACGTCCATGGTGTGCTCCGAGAGGAGTGGCGCCGGCGCAGCGTGGTAGCCCGGCGTTTTCGAGAGCCGGGGGACCGGGCCGTCGTAGGCGGCTCGGCCCGTGTCCGGGTGGTCGAGGTACGAATAGAACTGCCGCGCTTGGATGTGCGGGTCGCGCTCGAGGACGTCCTGCGAGGTCTGGACGACGCCGCAAGGCACGCCCCGGCCCTGGAGGAGGTTCATCAGCTCCTCGGCCTTCCACTCCTTCGTCCATGTCGCAATACGTGACTCGAGTTCCTTTTCGTTGGCGTGGCGCGCAGCAACGGTGGCGAAATGCGGGTCGGTCGCCTCCGCCGGGTGGCCGAGGGCCTCGCAGAGGATGGCAAATTCGCGATCGTCCTTGCAGGCTATCGCGACCCAGCGGTCCGGCGAATTCACCGACGAGCGGTCGTCTTCGCAGGGAAAGACACCGTGCGGAGCGTAGAGGCGGTGGCGATTGCCGATGCGCGTCTGGTTCGTGCCGTTCGCGAGGTAATCTGGCACGGCGGTCCCGAGCACATTCACGAGCGATTCGACCTGCGAGAGTTCGATCAGCTGGCCGATGCCGGTCTTGTTCCGGTAGCGCAGGGCGGCGAGGATGGCGGTCACGGTGTGCGATGGGTTGATGACATAGTCCGGGTAATTCGTGCCGACGCCGAAGGGCGGCCGCTCCGGGAAGCCGGACATTTCGCTAATGCCGACGACCGGCGTGAGCACCGCGCCGAAACCGAGGAAGTCGCGGTGCGGCCCCCAGAGGCCCTGCATCGGCGCATAGGCGGCGATGATTTTCGGGTTCACGGCCTTCAGCTGCTCGTAGGTCAGGTTCCACTTTTCGATGACTCGTGGCGTGAAGTTCGTCAGGAACACGTCGGACTTTTCGATGATCTTGTAGGCGAGTTCCTGCCCACGCTCGTCGTTCAGGTTCAGCGTGCAGGAAAGTTTGCCCGCGTTGAAATTGTTGAAGTAGCCGGAGACGTTGAAGCCCGACTTAAACGTGCCGTCTTCGTTCATCGCGAACGGCTGGGCGACGCGGAGGGAGTCGAGCCGCACCTCCGACTCGATACGGATGACCTCGGCGCCGAACTCGCAGAGAATCACGCCCGCGATGGGGCCGGCCCCGAACCAGGAGAAGTCGGCGACGCGAATACCGTCGAGGGGTCGCTTGGTCATAGGGTGGCCTCCGTGCAGGTGCGTGCTCGCCCGCCGTCTGCGGCGAACGAGCGGATCATGGGCCAGCCCGCCACCGGAGGCAAGTCTTGCCGGTTTACCGCGTTTCTATTCCGTACGCATTCCGCCCATATACTCGGAAGCATGGCCGAAGTGCATGACTACGAAGTGGTTACCCATGACGAAGAGGAGACGCGATTGCTTGGCGCGCGTCTCGGTGAGTCGCTCCAGAAGGGCGACATCGTACTCCTGCGAGGCGACCTTGGCACGGGCAAAACGTGTTTCACCCAGGGCATTGGGCGCGGCTTGAACGTCGCCGGCCAGGTGAACAGCCCCTCGTTCGTCATCGAAAACCAGTACGAAGGGCGCGAAACGCTCTTCCACGTGGACCTTTACCGCCTTGAGGACGTCGAAGAACTCGACGACCTCGGCCTCTGGGACTACGCCGAACGCGGCGTGCTGGTCATCGAATGGCCAGAACGCGGCGCGGACCTCCTCCCCGGAGACGGGCTTATCGCCGAGCTGCGGTTCGGCGACTCGGAAAAGGATCGGCGGTTGACTTTCTTCTCGCGCGGCGAACGCGGGACGGCGCTGCTCACGGCAATCAGCGCGGCATGAGCACAGTCCTCGCCATCGATACGGCGTCCGACGCGTTCGCGCTCGCCCTCGCGGTTGATGGCGCGATTGTCGCCGTCCACGTCCAGGAGCCCGGCCGCGACCATTCCGCGCAGCTCGTTCCCTCGGTCGAATCGCTGCTCGGCGAACATCGTGCCAGCCTGAGCGCGGTCGTCGTCGTGACTGGCCCCGGCAGCTACGCAGGACTGCGGTCCGGCATCGCCAGCGCCCAGGGACTCGGATTCGCGAAGAACATCCCAGTCGCCGGTGTCGCCACGCTTGCGGCGGTGCAGCGCGCATCCGGCATGACCAATGGCACCGTCGCCCACCCGGCCGGTCGGGGAACGTTCGCGCTCCAGGCGGTCGTCGATGGCGCGCTCAGCGGCCCGCTCGGCATGTCACCCGGGGCCGATTTGCATGTCTCGCCGCTCGCGGGCGAAGGCACCGGCACGATGGCCCTCGGCGGCGTCGAAATTGGGCCGGGCGAACGCGTCCGTGCAGCCCTGGAAATTGGCCTCGAACGGCTCGCGGCTGGCGGCAATGACGTCGCGGTCGACGCAATCTATCTCAGAGAACCACACATCACGGTCTCGCGACGCCTTCAGACGGCGCAGACCCCCGGAGGATAATCACCATGGCAGACTTCGAACGGACTCTCGTCCTCGCCAAGCCCGACGCGATGCAGCGCGGCCTTGCCGGCGAAATCATCACGCGCCTCGAATCGCGCGGCCTGCGGCTCATCGGCCTGAAACTTATGCAGATGACCGAGGAGATCGCGAACCGGCACTACGAAGAGCACGTCGGCAAGGGCTTCTTCGCCGGGCTCGTCTCGTACATGACCAGTGGCCCGATTATTGCGGCGGTGTTCGAAGGGCCAGACGCGGTGAAGGCGGTGCGCCAGTCGGTCGGCGCGACGAACCCGGTCGAGGCGGCTCCTGGCACCATCCGCGGCGACTACGGCCTGCTCAAGGGACGCAACCTGGTACACGCGAGCGATAGCCCCGAAAGCGGCATGCGCGAGGCAGCCATCTTCTTCAAGGAAGAGGAGCTATTCGCGGGCTGGTCGCGGGATACGGATAAGTGGCTGGTTCTGGATTAGCTGCTAGTGGTAGTCGCTAGTTACTAGTTACTAATTATCAGATGCACTAAGACATCAATAAAGCCGACGAGGTTAATCGTCGGCCTTATTGATGAACTGTCCATTGGCCATGGACCACTAATGACTAGAAACTAGTAACTAGAAACTCAGTCCCCGGCTGCGATGTGGCCCATCACGGCCGTCACTTCGCGCTTCGACCCGATGAACAGTGGCGACCGCTGGTGCAGGGTCTTGGGGTCGATTTCGAGGATGCGACCGCGGCCATCGACGGCCATGCCACCCGCCTGTTCGGCGATGAGGGCCATCGGGTTGCATTCGTACATCAGCCGCAGCTTGCCGTTTGGCGCCGCAGTGGTGGCCGGATACATGAAGATGCCGCCCTTGAGCAGCGTGCGGTGGAAGTCCGAGACGAACGAGCCGACGTAGCGCGAGGTGTAGGCTGGCGTGGTCGATGCTTTCACCTCGGCCAGGTAGTCCTGCACGGGCTTCGGGAACGTGGCGGAGTTTGCTTCGTTCACGGAGTAGATGTTGCCGCCTTCGGGCATACGCACGTGTTCGCGATGGAGCATGTAGGTGCCGCTCGAGGGTTCGAGGGTGAACATGTGGACGCCGCTGCCGGTGGTGTAGACGAGCACGGTCGAGGGGCCGTAGATGACGTAGCCAGCGCCGATCTGCTTCGTTCCCGGCTGCAGGATCTCGGCGACGGGGTCGATTTCGGTCTTGTCGCCGGGCGGGCGATGGAGAATCGAGAAGATCGTGCCGATCGACACGTTTACGTCGATGTTGCTGGAGCCATCGAGCGGGTCGAAGAGGACGATGTATTTGCCGTATTCGGAGCTGGCGTGGATGACGACCGGCTCTTCGTTCTCTTCGCTGGCGAGAATGCCCGCGTTTCCGCGGTAGGCGAGCGAGTTAATCAGCAGGTCGTTCGCGAAGACATCGAGCCGCTGCACGACTTCGCCCTGCACGTTCTGGCCGCCGGTAGAGCCGAGAATGTCGGCGAGGCCGGCGCGGCGAACCTTCGCGGCGATGATCTTGGTCGCCTGGATAACGCCCGAGAGCAGCCATGAGAACTGGCCGCTGGCGTCGGGGTGGGTCTCCTGCTGCTCCATGATGTGCTGCTGGACGCTGACCATCCGTGCCTCATGGAACGTCCCGGACGTGTGGTCGGTCCTCGTGACCGGAGTCCTGGCGGGCGCCGTGCTCATGGACGGTAGACCGGGACGAGTTCGGTAAGAATGCCGTTGAGGGACTTCGGGTGGAAGAAGGCGGCGCGCAGGCGGCCGACCTCTGCCGGGCCGAGATCGATGCGGCGGAGTCCCAGGTTCTCCATGCGCTCGGCCTCCGCGCCTACGTCCAGGCAGGCGTAGCCGAGGTGGTGCAGGCCGGGGCCATTGCGGGCGAGAAAGCGAGCCGTGCCGCTCGTCGTGCCCTGCGGGATCAGGACTTCGACGCGCGTCTGGCCGAGGCCAACCTTCACGAAGTAGTTATTCGTCTGCTCCGGCGCGAAATAGACACCATCCGGCAGCGGCGAGCGCTTTACATCGAGCTCAAGCCCGAGTTGCGTAACCAGGACCTCGGCCGCCTCTTCCCAGTTTCGGGCGACGACTCCGACGTGATCGAGTTCGACAATCATGCGGTCATCCTCATTCTTCTAATGCGCGCATCATAGTCGTTAACACGGCATTTCAGCCACAGCGAAGGCCGCAAGAAATGGGCTGGCTAGCGTTTGCCGTAGTCGACCGTCTTCCAGGTGGTAGGCGTGAAGCTGAGCAGCAGGTTCGACGTGCCGGCCGCCTCGGGCGAGCTGCCGGTGAGGTAGGCGCGGCCGCCCTCTTCGCCGAGGTACCGCTGGGCCATCTCGACGATGTCGCGCGGATAATCGACGGCGCCGAGCGTGACCGGGCCTTCGACCGTGACGTACTGGTAGGGCGGGCGCTCGGTCTGGGCGCAGAGGCTGATCATCTGCCCATCTTTGATGGCCTTGCCCTTGGCGCCATTCTTGCCGACGACGATGCGAACTTCGCCGCCGGGCATGTACGAGTACCAGATCGGGGTAATCAGCGGGGCGCCGTCGCCGATGTTCATCGCCAGCAGGCCGATGTGCAGGTCGGCAAGGAAGGCTTCGCGCTGGGAGCGAGTCATGTGCAGTGTGGGCATGGGTGTGACCTCCGTGCGCGGATTATGGCCCGGCTACGGCGGTTTGCGCGAATCGCGACGGCGCGCGGTGATGGCCAAGCGCGTAGAGGTGGCGGAGTGGGTTAGGTCGGGAGGATGACCTGCTTCACGTGGCGCTTGCGCTTTTCGACGAACGGGTCGACGCCGATTTCGCGGAACATCCAGTAGGTTTCGATGACGGCGATTTTGCCATCGACGATTCGCACCCAGTCGGCCGCGCGGGGGCGGTTCGGGTCGATCGCCATTTCGAGGAGCGCATCCTTCGGGCCACAGTAGAGGTTCGTCATCCGCCAGCTGCCGAAGAGCGGCCTGGGGACCGCCGAGATCAGGTCGACGATGGCGTCCGGACCGATGGCGATACCATAGAGCGAGTCGATGATCGCCGCTTTCGGGTCGAGGAAGGTCTTGGCGGTGTCGATGTCGCCCTTGAGGAGGTTGCCGAAGAAGCCATCGACCGCCGTCTTCGTGGCCGATGCCGAGCCGCCCCGGTAGCCGGTCGCGTTCGTCATCGCGGCGGTGGCCGGCTTATCGAGCACGAGGTCCGGGAGCATGCCGTAGAGGCGGCGTTCGCTTACTTCGTCGCCTTCGATGCGGAAAATCTCGACCACGCGCTGGGAGAATTCGCGCCAGTCGGTGCCCTTCGCCGTGATCGTCGCGCGGGTAGCGACGATATCGCCCTGCTCGATGTACTCGGTCTCGCCGTAATTGCAGTCGGCGTACGCTTCGAGGAATTCGCGGTGCCAGTCGCCGATCGAGATGCTATCGATGCAGGTGGGGCCGCGGAAGGAGATAAACGTGGCGTCCGGCGTGTGGCGCGCTTCGATTTCGGCGAAGCGGTCGAAGTTGATTGCCGTGACAAGGGCGTTGACGGCCTCAATGTTGGTCATGGAAGGTCGGCGCCTTTCGATTGGCAGATTTCGCACCATTGTACGGCGGCCAGCAACTTACCAGATAGCGGCGAGCCAGATACTGTGGCGATTCTTCGCGCCGGGGCCGGTTAGCGGTCGGTTGGGCGCATGCGGTTCGCTTCGAGGTGGTCGATGAGCTCCTTGGTCACGGTTTCGAACTGCTCCTGGATGAGCCAGTGGCCCGCGTCCAGTTCGACCCAGCGGTAGGGCCCGGTCATGTACTCGCGCGCGTCGTCGTTGGATTTTCGGCCGATGGCGTTGTCCTTGTTGCCCCAGATGACGAGCGTGGGGACGGCGACCTTGCCGAAGGTGACCTGTTCATCGACCGGGGAGAGGCCGTTCGAGCCGCGATACCAGTTGAGGGCGCCGGTGAGCGCGCCGGGCTCGCTGAAGTGCTCGAGATATTGCGCCTTCAGCGGCTCCGGGATGGCGCTCCAGACATTCTTGAGGCGAGCGAAGCCGTCCGCGCTCATCGCCGCCTCGGCCACGCCGGGCGCCTGGAAGAAGGTCACGTACTGGCTGCGCTGCTTCTGGTCCTCGTCCTCGCGAATCGCGCGGCCGAAGGCGGCGACATGCGGCACGGAGAGGGCAGCGTAGCTGGCGACCCGCTGGGGCGAGGTACAGACCACGGTCCAGCCGCAGCCCGCGCCCCAATCGTGCCCGATGAGGTGGAAGCGGGTGTAGCCGATGGTGTCGGCGAGGGCGATGGCGTCGCTGGCGGTGTCGATGTAGCGGTAGTGCTCCTTGCCCTCAGGCCGGGCGCCGGGGCTGTAGCCGCGCTGGTCCGGTGCGAGCACGCGGAACCCCTGGGCGGTCAGCCGCGGGATGAGTTCGTCCCACATGGCGGACGTCTCGGGGAAACCGTGGAGCAGCAGCACGAGTTCGCCATCGCGTGGGCCGGCTTCGCGGCAGCGGAAGGTGTAGCCATTGGCAGCAATTTCGCGAATGGGGATCTCGGACATAGCAGTACTCCCACCTCGATTTGAGGTGGGAGTACGGTAGCCGGTTCGCGATGTGATGGCGAGCGGCGAAGAGGTTCGCCGCCGACAATCAGGGAGATTGGGTTGGCAGCGGCGTCGAGGTCGATGGGAGCTGCGGCGTGATCCCGGGGCCGGTGCCCGTGGTCGGAGTCGGCGACTCGGCCGGTTCCTCGGTCTGTGGCACCGGTGTGTTCGTGCGCGGCGTCTGCGGCGTCTGAGGCGTCTGCGAAAGAGGCGGCGTGGCAGTTCCACCGCTGCCCTTCTTCACGTTGAAGGTGGACGAACGGGTCGCGCCATCCTGGGTGATGCGCACGGTGTAGACGCCGTCCGGGAGGTTGCCCGGAATCGTTCCGAGCGCGCCGTTCGTGACTGCGGTATTACCGCTGCCGATGCTCTGCCAGCTCGAAGGTGCGCTGCCGGTGCCGAGTTCGACCTTCCAGGCACCCGTGCCAACCGTGCCGATGACTGCCGCGCCCTCGGAGATGGTGGCGCCATTGCCGGGGCTGTTCAACGTGAGCGCACCGCCAAGCGGCGTCGGTGTTGGCGCGGGGACCCCGAACCCACCGATGTTGAGCTTGCGCGCGAGTTCGAGCGCGAGGTCCGGCTTGTACTCCGGCAGTCGCGGCATGAGCCGGGTGATGCGCGAGCCAGATGGCGTGTTCGAATTCGCCAGAGTCCCGGTGCGGGCGTCGATCTCCACGTTCACACAGGGGTTCTGATACGTGATGTCCGTGCGAATCCAGGTACTCACAGTCTGCGTACAGCCGCCGGCCCTTCCTTTGTCGGTAGTCGGCGAAAGGATGGTCCGTTTGGCGACATTAGCGGGCTGAATATTGTCGAAATTCGCAGGCGTGGCGAAGAGTCCGCGGGCCTGGAGGGTGTCGTGGTAGCGGCCCATCCAGCTCTTGAACATCCAGACCGTCGTGTTGGCTGCGGCGTAGTCGGCGCGCGGGCCGTCCTGCACGAGGGCGTTGTTCGCGTTGCCGACCCAGACAACCGTGGCCGCGTAGCGCGAGTAGCCGGTCATCCAGGTTTCGAGCGTGTCGTTCGGGTTGAGTGGGCCCTGCTGGGTGCCGGTCTTCACGCCGGTCGGGATGAGCTGGCCGTCTGCCATGAACGAATCGAGGCGAAGGTCCTGGTTGTTGTTACCGCAGCCCCAGATAATCCAGCGCGCGGTGCAGTCCATCATGATCGAGTCCATCAGCCAGACAGAGCCGGCATCGACGGTCTGCCGGGTCTCCGGCTCGTTGTGGGTGAAGATGACGTTGCCGTCGGCGTCGATGACCTGGAGGATTTTCACCGGGTCGAGTTCACGCGTGCCCGGGAGGCGAAGGTAACCCTTCGAGAATTTCACCGCCTGGTCGACGGCGATGTCGTAATCGGTGCCAGTGTCGTAGGCGGTCGACTTGAAGGTCGCCGGGTCGACATAGGTGGCGTAGTGGGGGACGCCGACCATCTTGCCCATGTTCGCGAGCGTGGCCTCCATATAGGCCATGTCGATGGCCTTGACGTTCGCCCCGCCGGTCGCGATCGATGGGCCATAGGTGACCTCTTCGTGGGCGCGGAAGGTGGGGTCGAAGCCCTGTTCGAGGGTCGTGATTCCGAGCTTCTTGCCCATCTCGATGACGTTATCGACGCCTGCTTCGAGGGCTGCGCGGAAAGCGGGCACGTTCTGCGAGCCGCCCATGCCGGACCAGGCGGTGATCAGCCCCTCGCCGGTCTTGCCGTCGCTGCGGGGGTTCGTAATCGTGAACGTCGTGCCTTCGATGGGCAGCGGGCTTGTGTCCCAGAAGACGCTCATCGGATGGCGGCTGAGTTCGTCCATCCATGTCAGATAGACCGCCGGTTTGAAGGACGAACCGGGCTGGTTGATCTCGTTGAGCTGGTCGATTTCGCCGTTGATGCGGCTATCTTCGAGGTTGTTCACATCGCGGTTCGGCGCATAGACCATCACCTGGCCGCTGCTCGGTTCGATCGTAACGATCGCCGCGTTGTGGCACTCACAGCCGAGGTCGAGGCCGCGGGCGATGAAGTCGTTGCTCATGGAGACGGCCTGCTCGGTGAGGTCCCAATCGATCGTGCTGGTGACTTTCCAGCCGGCACTGTGGACCGATTCCGCGCAGTTCACGGTGCCCGGCAGCTTCGGGAGCACGCCGGCTTCGCACATGCGCACGAGGGTGGGCTCGACCTGGTTCTCGATCCAGGCCTGGGCCTTCACGTCGTTCGTGCTGGCGTAGGTGCGAAGGTCCTCGGCCTTGGCGGCTTCGACTTCGGCTGCGGTCGCGCGGCCGTGGACGACCATCAGGTCCAGCACGTCGAGCTGGCGCTGCTTCGCGGCCCCACCGACGAGTGTCCGTCCGAGGCCGTCGATGATGCAGTTATCCGACTCGTTGCGGACGCAGTTCGTGCGGGGATGGTAGTCCGTCGGCGACTGCGGGAGGCCGGCGAGAAGGGCAGCCTCGCCGAGCGTGAGGTCCTTGGCATCCTTCTGGAAGAAGCCGCGGGCGGCCGCCTGGATGCCGACATACTGGCCGCCGTAGGGAATCTGGTTCAGGTACCACTCGAGGATCTGGTCCTTCTCGTTGTCCTTGTTCAGTTCGATGGCGTAGACGATTTCGCGCAGCTTGCGGTCGACGGAACGTTCGGCGCCGTCGGTGCAGAGCGTGCTCGCGTCTCCGATGCTCGGGCAGATGTAGACGTTCTTGATCAGCTGCTGGGTGATCGACGAGCCGCCGGTACCGGAGCCGAAACTGCCGAGCACGTAGTTCTCATAGGCGGCGCGCACGAGGCCCTTAATATTGATGCCGACGTTTTCCTCGAAGGAGTTGTCTTCGGTCGAAATCGTCGCCTGCACCAGGTAAGGGGAGATATCCTCGAGCTTTACCGGTTCGAGGAGCTGGGCCTGGGGTGGCGCCTGGAGCTTGCCGAGGAGGACGCCATCGACCACTCCGCCGCGGTCGTAGATCTCGGTCAGGCCGCGCGAACTCTGTTGCAGCCGCTCGGAGATTGGCACGTAGTCCTTCGCATAGGACTGGTAGTACGCGTAGGCGCCGCCGAGGCCGATGACGCCCGCCAGGGAGCCGAATGCGGCCAGCCCGAGGATCGCGATCAGCCACCACGGCATGCCGGATTTCTTGACCCGGCGGCGCGCACGAAGGCGGCGAACTTCCAGAGTTGCGCTCATGGTGACCTCAAACTCTCCCGCACGTGGCACTGAGGGTATCAAATGCACAGAGCGGCGGCGACGATGCGTTAAGGACTGTTGTTTTCTGTGATGTCTCGAGGTTAGAACGCCTGAGGTTGGGTTGTGTCACGTGGTCGATCTCTGTGCCGCGCCACGTGGGTTCACGCGCCTTTGTCCTGGCGGGGTGGCCAGATCCCTTTCCCGAGAGGCAGCCTCCCGCACAAAGTTCCCGGTCGGTCACCTCCTCTTATTTGTGTAGCACTTTTACGTGACTGCGTGAGGGACCGGCCTTCTCATCCCATCTCAGACCGTCGGGATTGTTCGAACGACGGGTAGCACACGAAGGGTTGACTTCTGCTGGTCAGGATATGAATCTGCAGGAGTACGTAATGGAAGGTGATCGACGTGATTTCGACGATGCTGCCAGGTCCCATCCGCGCGCTTTTGAGGACGATGAGATCGCTGAAGAGTTCAGCTGGATCGAAATGCTGAGCCCGCGGAGCACTCGCTGTTTCTATGGCGAGGTTTACGCCGCTGCTACGAGTGGGATGTCAGGGGCGGAACTCGACCAGCTGCTTGGCGAATGGAAAGCGACTGCCGAACTCGAAGCATCACCGAAAATCATGGAGCAAATTGAGCGGAATCGGGGGCGCCGGTTCCTGACGGAGGAAGAGTGGCGAGCCGTGCAGCGCCGTACCGCGTAACCGCCTGGGACTGGGAAGCGCATTTGCAGAACTGGAGCGGATGCCGGAATCACAGCAGTTCCGCGTTACCGAGTTCGTCGCAAGCGTTCTGACTCTCGAACCGAAGGCCAGCGTTATTCCTGGGGTGAAACGCCTCCACGGGGCGCAAAGCCACATCTGGCAGTTCGAGAGCGGCATTCGGCGCCTGCTTTACGAAATCGACGAGGACGCCCGCGAGGTCCGGATCGTCTATCTCGGGCCAAATCCCGACTGGAAGAAGCGCGCCAAGGTTGGCGGTTAGGGTCGAATTCGCCCACGTCCGCACTGCCTCATTCGGCGGGAGCGATCTCCACTCCGGGGTTGCGTTCGCGGAGGGATTCGAAGTGGCCTTCGGCGACGCGGATGAAGATGCCTTCGGATTCGGCGAGCAGGGTTTCGCCGTGGTGCAGGGTGGCGGAGGTGAAGATCTTTCGCCCTTCGATGCGATCGACGCGGCCGCGGAAGGTGACTTCGCGGTGCAGGGGCGTCGAGCGGCGATAGCGGACAACGAGGGTGCCGGTCATGCCCGCGTTCCCGGTCGCGCCCTGGACCATGCCGAGCACGTCATCGAAGGCGGCCGCGACGTAGCCGCCATGGACGTGTGCGGGCGGGCCTTCGAACTGCTGCCCGAAGACGCCGGTGCCAACCACTTCGTCGCCATCGAAGCGCAGGCTGAGCGGCGGCGCGATGACGTTGAAGGTGCCGGTCATCGGGCTCGTCTCGGAGAGGCCCCAGGATTCGCGCGAGCGATTATGGCGGTGGACCCAGCTGCGCGCGCCGGGGTGCTCGGCCTGGGTCTCGCGGAGCTGGGCGACGAGCGTCTCGGCGGCTTCGGCGGCGCGGGCCAGTTCGGGCTCGGCGAGCGAGGTATCGAGGAGCAGCGAGGTCGCCGCGCGCATCGCCGCGATCAGGCGGTGGAGTTGCGGCCGGGCCGCGGATTCGGCTGCGTCGATGCCTTCGTTCGTTGGTTCGTCACCCATGCGCTCTTCCTCCGGGGCGACTGGCCCCTCCTGAGCATAGTCGCCGATGGCTGTTGCCGGAACACTGCGGGCCGGACTGCGGCCAGCCAGATAGACGAGACACCCCTATTCCGGCGTGATGCCGACGCCATCGATGCGCCAGGAGGCGTAGGGCTCAGCGGTGCCGCGATAGAAGAGGCCGGCGTCCTTGCCGTTTCGTCGCACGATCCAGAACTCGTTGCGGGCGAAACCGCGCGGGGGCGTGTAGTAGAGCAGCAGCCATTCGCCATCGGGCGACCAGAGGACCGGCCGGAGGCGCGATTCCTGTGTGTCGAAGTTTGCGACCTCGATTTCGCGGTCACCGGCGGCGATGAAGAGCCGCCCGCGGGGATCAACGCGCGCCCGCTCGCCCTTCGCGGACACCGGCTCGAGGTCGTTCGTCTTTTCGAGGAACGCGGGCACCGGCTCCTTCGCCTTCTCTTCGCCGGTGGGGACGGCGACGCGGTGCATCGCCGGGCCGTCGTCGCTGTTTCGCACGACGGCGACGGTCTGGGCATCGATCCAGGCGATGGGCGCGGGGCTCGTGTCCTTGCAGGAGACTTTGACCGGCACGCCGCCCGAGGCCTGGGCGTAGGCGACGCACTGGCTCTCATCGCGGAACAGGATCTCGCCGGGGATCTCGGGGCGAGGGTCCTTCGTGAGCGACGGCGGCGAGGGCGAACGGCTGCCGAAGAGCATCACCCCGACGGCGATGAGGGCAACCCCGGCGAGGCCGCAGAGCGCTGCCCAGGTCATCATTCGCTGGCGATGCGTCGTCGGGCCAGGGCGCTGGGGGCCGTTCATAGAAGTATTGTCACGTTCCGAACGCTATTCGACCACTACGGGCGAAACGCCGATACCATCGATTCGCCACGATAGCATGCCGCGGTCGAGCCCGCCGACAAGCGTACCGGAGACCGTCCCGGCCTTGTTGAAGACCCAGAGTTCCATGTTTTCGTACGCACCTTGTTCGCCCGCCAGGACCACGATCCATTCGCCGTCGGGCGACCAGAGGACGGGGCGGGCGCCGAAGCCCTCCAGGTCGAGGGTCGCGACCACCTGGCGGTTGCCCCCGCGCGTGACGATGAGGTCGTCGCCGATGATCGAGACGCGGTCACCATGGACCGAGAGCGGCTCGAGCGCTCCCGCGCCGGCGATGAGGCTCACGGTGCGCTGCGTGACCGTCTCGGC
>JBBSKE010000061.1:0-13051 GCA_038256595.1 Tepidiformales bacterium
CAAGAACCGGTCCAGGTCCAAGTCGAGCTGCGCGGCCATGTCCATGAAAGGGCCCTCGCCGCGCTTGCTGGAATCGTAGAACAGCAGGTCGTGCATCTCCCAGAACTTGCCCTGTTCGCCCGCACAGATGGCCGCCACCGAGGCGTTGCCTGCATTCGGGTGGATCTGCGTGATCGGGAAGTGCAGGAACGCGATGCTCACGTCCTGGCCTGGCCGGAGGTACGTCTGGCGCAGTTTCGGCAGCGTCTCTTCGGACCAGCGCTTGCAGAACGGGCACTGGAAGTCGCTGAACTCGGCGATGATCACCTTCGCGTTCGCCTCGCCCTCGAAGTAGGCGTCGTCTATCTCTGGCGGTTCGGTCACGATCTGGAAGCGTGGCGGAGTAGTCGCCGCGAGCGCGCGGACGTTCGCCGAATAGGCATCGAGCGAGGTCGGGCTGCCTTCCAGTTCGAGTTTGATGACCTCTTCGAAAATCGCCGTTGGCTGCGACCCGATGATCATCTTGTTGTTGATGAAGAAGGTTGGCGTACCGGTAATCCCGAGGGCTGTGCCGCGTTGGTACTGCGCCGTGATCAGGTCCACGTTCGTTTGCTTGCCAAGGCAGGTCTGGAACGATTGCTCGTTGATCCCGATCGATTTTGCGTACTGCGTGAACACGGATAGCAACGATTCGTTGCCTGAAGGAGTCTGAGCGCCGGCTATAAAAGGAGCTTCTGAGACGGCCCCGGCGGTCTCCGGTGTAGCTGCGACGGCGTCCGCTTCGTCGTCCCGGCCAGTGGACCACCAGATGGACCCGGCGATGATCACCGCGCCAACGAGAATCGCAATCGGCGTGAGGAAGTAGCTCCAGGTCGGCTGCTTGCGAATGACGACCGGCTCGGCCGCCATCGGCGCGAGGGGCGCGGTTTCGAACGACGAAGCTTCGTTCAGCGAGGACGCGCCGTCCTGTTGCGGTGTCGATTCGTCGTCCACCTGCCCATGCTAACCGCGGGCAGCGCCACGGGCGATTTGCGGTTAACGGGCGTCCTGCTCCTGGCCGCGGCGTTGCAGGATGGCCATCGTTAGCACCTCGAGCGAGGTAATGGTTGGGTCCGCAAGCTGCGCCTCTTCGACCCAGCGCTTCGCATCGGCGCGCGGGTAGCCGAGGGCCATGATGGTCTCGATGGCGTCGGCGGTGAGCCGCTTCTCTTCGAGCCGCCGGACGTCGACTGGCTTCTCGATGCCGCCGTCCTGGAGTGCGGCCTCCTGCGTCACTTTGCCGCGCAGGCTGGCGATAATCTTGTCCGCGCCGCGCGCACCGATGCCCGGGAGCCGCGTGAGGGTCGCGCGATCTTCCTGTTCGATAGCACGCGCGATCGTGCTGATCGACACATTCATCGCCTTCACCGCCTTCGATGGGCCGATGCCCTCGACCGAGGTGAACTTGCGGAAGAAGTCGCGCTCGGCCCGCCGGAGGAAGCCCACGAGCACCGGGACCGGCTGGTTTGTGGTCGCGTGGTAGACGATGTGCAGGCCGACCGCGCCGGCCGTTTCGCCATCGCCCTGGAGGTCCTGCAGCTCCTGCCAGAGGTAGGCGGGCACGAGCACTTCGTAGCGCACGCCCTGGACATCGACTTCGACCAGCGGGCCGGCCGGGTCCATTCGCGCGAGGTCGCCCTGGAGGTGAGTAATCACTCCCGCAGTATGGCGCGGCACGGCGATGCGCTCGAATGCGCCCCTCGAACTCAGTCACCGGTGGAACCTGCCGCGGCGAGGAGGCACGCTTAACAGATGCCCGAACTCCCCGAAGTCGAAACGATCCGCCGCGACCTCGAGCCGCTCGTCGTCGGCCGCCGGGTCGTCGCCGTCGAAGTGGACCCGGCCACGCTGCACCTGCTCGCCGGCATCCCGCTCGAGGCGCTGGAATCGCAGCTGGTCGGGCGCACCTTCGTTGCCGCCGGACGACGGGGGAAATACCTGCTCTTCGGGCTCGATGATGGCCGAACTTTCGTCATCCACCTGCGGATGACCGGCCGCCTGCTCTGGCGCGACCATTCGGACCTTGAAGAGAAGTATGAGCGCGCGAAAATCGTCTTCGACGACGGCCACGACCTGCGCTGGTCGGACCTGCGCAAGTTCGGCACCTGGCGGCTCTTCGACACCCAGGAAGAGGTCACGAAGAAGCTCGGCCCCGAGCCAATCGACGCCGATTTCACGCTGAAGATGTTCGCCGCCGCCCTGGCGAATCGAACTGCGCCGGTGAAGGCAGTCCTGCTCGACCAGCGGCGGATGGCCGGCCTCGGCAACATCTACGTCGACGAGGCGCTGTTCGAAGCGAAAATCCGGCCGGATACGCCTGCAAACCGGCTCAGCGCGCCGGCGATCAAGCGGCTTCACGCCTCGACTCGCGCCGTGCTCGAACGCGGCATCGAGAATCGCGGCGCCAGCTTCAGCGACTATGTGGACGGCCAGGGAAACCCCGGCGAGCAGCACAAGCACGTGCTCGTCTTTCGACGTACCGGCAAGCCGTGCTATACCTGCGGCACCCCCATCGAGCGCATCGTTGTCGGCGGCCGCAGCACGCATTTCTGTCCGAAGTGCCAGCCGAAGCCGCGGACTGCCCTCCCGGCTCCGAGGAAATGACCATGATCATCGAGGCTCCCGAACTTCTCGCGCTGCTGCATCTTCCACCGGAAACCCCGGTCGATGCGGAGCCGATCAGCATGTATCCCTCGCTCGCCGAACGCGTCACCATCGGCGCCGGCGAATCGCGCAGGGCGGTCGTCGTGCGTTCGAATATGGACCCCGAAATGGCCGAAAACCACGCCGCGATCACGGATCTCCTGACCTCGGCGATGTCCGGCCCGGTGCCACGCGTCTACGCGGTCCAGGCTACGGTCACGGTCGAAGAGGACGTCCCCGGTGTCTCGTCGCTGGCGCTGCAACTGCCGCCGGCAGCGCTGGACATGGCCATCGACACCATCGCTGCCCTCCACCAGCTCCCTGTGCGCGAAGGACTGCGGCAGGGTGAAGCTCCCGATTCGGTCATCGAAAGCAACCTCCCGCTCTACCGCCTCGGGTTCACCTCCGGCGAGCGCGAGGCAGCCGCGCCGCACCTGGCGAAGGCGAAGGAGCTGTTGCTCGAATACGCGCCGTTTGGGTTCGTCCACGGCGAATGCACCGCCGACCGCGTGCTCGTCGGGAATGACCTCGCCTGGCTAGTCGATTTTTCGAACGGCGGCTTCGGCTGCCAGCTCTTCGATGTCGCCGCCTTTCTTGTGACCTCCGGGGAGCCGCCCGAGAGCCGCGAACGCCTCGCCGCGCGCTATGCCCGGGCGCGCCGGCTGCCCGAGAACGTCGGCGGCCTGGTCGAACTGGCCGAGCTGCTCTGGGGCCTCCCGTGGCTGCTGGGCCTCTCCCGGCGGCTCGTCCTCGCCTACGAAGACGAGACCGTCAGCTCGGCGCTCGCGCTTATCGCCTCGCGCATCGACCGGGCCACGCGCGGCGGCTGGGGCGGCCACCCGGTCGCCTCCGAGATTCGCCGGGCGCTCTGGCCCACGCGGCGCGCGGAAGCCTGATTCCGTCGTACCATGTCGGCGTGGAAACCCACCCCTACCCCGGTGGCCTGTCGGAGCTCGATTTCGTCGATGCTTACCAGCGCACGGTCCTGCGCAAGCCGCAGGTCATCGCCGACGCCATCCTCAAGACTCTCCTCCACGCGGACGCCTTCGACCGGGCCCTGCTATCGGGCGCGGTTGCGGTCGAACTGGCCGAATCCTGCCGCCGACTGGCCGCCGTCCACCTCGCCCTCGCAGACCGGCGCTACCCGATCGCGCGGTCGCTGATGCAGCCCCTTCCCAGCGCGGATCAGTGGCGCGAATTCGCCCAGCAGGCGGCCACCTTCACGCCGGAACAGATGCTGCGCGAACTGAACCTGCCCGATTCGGCCCTCGAAAGCGCGAAGCTGCTGCGCGAACAGCCGGACCTCGGCGGCCTCGCTGACCTCGTCGAAGCGGCCGAACTCGGCAGCGGGATGGTCATCGTGCCTGTCTCGGAGCGTTCGATGCCGGTCGAGGCGTGGCTGGCCGGTCGAACCGCCGATGGCCAGGGCGTCGCCTCCGCCGTGCCAGTCTCCGAAAGCGACACGGCCACGCTCGCCGACATCACGGCAGATATGGTCTCGATTGCGCGCGGCTTCCTCGGCGGGTATCTCTCGGCGCGCCGAACCGCTGGACGTCGCTAATGCCGTTCACGGGCGGGTTCGCCAGCGGCCGCAACGACGCGATCACCGACGTCCCCGGCATCCGCGTGGGCCACTGGACCGACAAGCGCGCGGGTACCGGCTGCACCGTCGTCCTCTGCGAGACTGCCACGGCCGCTGCCGTTGATGCCCGGGGCGGCGCTCCCGGCTCCCGCGAGACTGATGTCCTCGCCTCTCCCAACCTCGTGCGAACCTGCCACGCCGTGCTCCTCACCGGGGGTAGCGCCTTCGGCCTGGCGGCAGCCGACGGCGTCATGCACTGGCTGGCGGACCGCTGCATCGGTTTCAAGACTGCCTCGCGGCCGGTCCCAATCGTCTCTGCGGCCGTGCTTTTCGATCTTGGAGTCGGCAAGAGCAACGCGCACCCGACCGCCGAAAGTGGGCGCCTCGCCGCCGAGCGCGCGAAAGGCGGCCGCGTGCTCCAGGGGAATGTCGGCGCGGGCACCGGGGCGTCGGTCGCGAAGATGCTCGGCGCCGAACACGCGATCAAGTCAGGGATCGGGACAGCCAGCCTGCTTGGGCCCGGCGGCATCGTGGTCGGGGCGATTGTCGCGAACAACGCCGTCGGCAACATCATCGACCCGGCGACTGGGGCGATCATGGCGGCCCCGCGGGGCGAGGAACGCGGCAGCTTCCTGCCCCTCACCGAGGTTGTCGAGCGCCGTACCGCAAAGCTGGAAGCGCTCATGCAGAACACAACGCTGGTCTGTGTGGCGACGAACGCGAAGCTCGAGCATCACCAGCTCCAGCGGGTCGCATATCTCGCGCAGGATGGCCTCGCCCGGGTGATTCTGCCGGCCCACACGGCCGCCGATGGCGATATCGCGTTCGCGATCAGCATGGGCAGCCTCGAAATTCCCGCTTACGAGGCAATGACTGTTGGTCTGCTCGCGAATCTTGCTGTGGAGCGCGCATTGCTCCGGTCGGTGGCGGAGGCGACCGGAGCGCATGGTCTCCCTTCGGCCGCCGAATGGTCACAGAGCACAGGGTAAATCGCGGACCTTGCACGCTGCTACACGCGCATTCTCGATCCGCTCTGTAACCAGAATCCATTCGTTCTGCGGCACAGGAGTAAAAATAGGAATAGACGCGTTCGTTTGCACGTGGCAAAATCCCTCACATTGGTAAAGGCGCCGTTATCGCGCCCGTGTTAAGAAGGAGACACCAGCAGTATGAGAAAAATCAAAGGATACGCAGTGGCGGGGCTCTCGCTCCTCCTCGTCGGCAGCACGCCGTTCCTGGCAACCCAGATGGCCGACGCCCAGGACACGATTATCGAAGTGGTCGTCGGCGGCGGCGACGATGGCATGGCTACGAACATCTTCCGTGCCAAAGAGATCACCGTGAACGTGGACACCACCGTCCATTTCGCCTGGGAATACCTTGAGCCCCATACCGTGACCTTCGGCATCCCGACGGGCAACCCCACACTCCCAACCGCCGGCGCCGGCACCGAAGTCATCGAGTACACCGGCACCGAGTACATCAACTCTGGCTTCATCGGTGGCCCCACATCGCAGCTCGACGTCAAGTTCACGACAACGGGCTCGTTCGATTACTTCTGCGTTGTTCACCCAACGATGGTCGGCACGATCAACGTCGTCGAAACCGGCGGCGAAACGCAGGCTGAGATTGATGCGCGCGGCGACGCCGAGTACGCCGAATCGCTGGAAGCCCTCCAGGAACTCGATGAAGAACTCGACACTGCCCCGCAGACGGTCACTCCGAAGGATGGCGGCGGCAACACCTACGAGATCGTGGTCGGTGGCGACACCTTCGACGGCGCTATCAACAAGTTCTACCCGGATTCGCAGACTATCACTACTGCCGACACCATCGAATGGACGGCCATCGAGTTTACGCCGCACACCGTGACGTTTGGCCAGCTCATCCCCCAGGGCGACCCGACGGAGATTGAGCCAATCGTTCCCGACGACGGCGTCTGGGACGGCGAAGGCCTCGTCCACAGTGGCACCCTCGGCACTGGCTGGGACGGTGGCACCTCGTTCTCGCTCAGCTTCTCGACGCCGGGCACCTACGAGTACTACTGCCTCCTGCACGCGGAGATGGGCCAGCTCGGCACCATCACCGTGACCCAGGCGGCCACCCCGACGCCCTCGCCAACGGCCACTTCGGTGCCGACGAACACCCCCGTCCCGACGGCAACTTCCGTCCCGCCCACGAACACCGCGGTCCCGACCGCGACCTCCGTCCCACCGACGAGCACGGTTGTCCCCGCGACTGCCACGAGCGTCCCGCCCACGGCCGTCCCGTCGACCATCCCGAAGCCGCCGAACACCGGTGACGGCATCTCGAGCGGCAGCACGACCGGCTTCAGCTTCTTTGCTGCCGCCGGGCTCCTGGTCGTCCTCGGCAGCGCCGGGGTGATGTTCGCGACTCGCCGGAAGTAGCCGCTTCGGCGAACGAAACTTCGCATTTCGCCCCCGGTCATCCCACAACGCGTGGGATGCCGGGGGTTTTCGCCGCGCCAGGGCGTGGCGAATGGTTGGGCGACTACTGCCGATAGAAGGCTCCGATTCGTAGCAGCCCGCAGTCACTCCAACGGGTGATTTCCGCGAAGCTGCCGAATTGAACACTGGAAACACCAAGAATTCGCGTCACGGCCGCCGTGACTGCTGGGAGCGCCGGTCATGGACGATAGAACCTTCCGCGAAGAGATCCAGGCCAGTGGGCACGCACGAATCATGCGCCGAAGCGGAAGTCTGCTGGCTGCCGTCGGCCTCGCAGCGGCCCTGGTTGCCTGTGGAGGCGGCGGTGATGACGGTTCCGCCACCACCACACCCGCAGCTTCGGCGACGAGCGCCACAGGCTCCTTGACGCCCTCCAGCGGCAACACCACGCCGATCTCGGTTGCGACCAGCTCCAGCGCGCCGCCTACGGGTACCAGCGGGGCATCGGCGACCGCGGTGCCGTCCGCGACGAGTGAAGCCACTGCTGCCGCCACTGCCTCGTCCACCACGGCCGCGTCTTCGACCCCGGCGGCGGCCACCGCGATCCCGACCGCGACGCTCCCGCCCCCAACCGCCGTTCCCCCGACAGCGACCGCCGTGGTCATTCCCCCAACGGCCACGCCAGAGCCGCCGACCGCCGTCCCCACGCCGACCCCGAAGCCCGCCCCCGCACCGGTCACGATCGGAGTGAACGATCCCGCCAACTTCATCCCGGCGAACAAGACCGTTCCCGTCGGGACGACTGTGACCTGGGTCTGGAACGGCGAAATTCCGCACGACGTCACGAGCGCGTCCTTCTCCTCCGGGATTCTCAACCCCGGCGCGACATTTTCGTACACGTTCAACAGCCCCGGGACCTACCCGTACAACTGCGAGGTCCATTCCTTCTCGAATCCGCGAATGCGCGGGACGATTACGGTCACGGAGTGATGAATCCCGGAATTTCGCGGCAAATTGTTTGCCAGGCAGTAGACAACGGACCTAGCGCGTGCTAAAACATCAGTGGGGCTGCGTTGGGTTCGTGTCCGCTCCACTAGCCCATCGCGCCCCTTAAAAGGCAATGAAGCGGTCTCCCGAACTTCGGGAGGCCGCTTTCTTTTTGCCCCGCACCGCGCCCGATCGCGTCTCCGGCCGAGGGCGGGACCCGCGCCGAAGCGAAAGTCGCCAGGGGTGCGACTCCAAGGATGGACGTTCGCCAGGCTGTCATTGCCGCCCCGCTCGACAGGATTCGTCGCGGATGGCATAAGTGTCGCAAGCGCGGGCGATAGCCAGCCGGAGTATGCGATGTACGAACAGCTCCTGACCGAAGTGCGCGGCCGTGTCGCCGTTCTCACCCTCAACCGGCCCGAACGGCTCAACGCCTGGAACGACCCGATGATGGCCGACCTCAAGCACGCGGTGACCTTCTACAACGCGGACCCGGACATCGGCGCAATCGTCTTCACCGGCGCTGGGCGGGCCTACTGTTCGGGCGCGGATGTCGGCGGCTGGGCGACCGCTATCGCTGGCGGTGCCCCAACTCGTGGCTCCGCGACCGCCGGGGAGGACAACTGGCTCGTCTTCCTCCGCCGTATGCCCAAGCCGACCATCGCCGCAATCAACGGCCTCGCGATTGGCGTTGGCGTCACCCACACGCTGCCTATGGACATCCGCATCGCCAGTGAGAGCGCCCGCTTCGGCTTTGCCTTCGTGAAGATGGGCCTCGTCCCGGAACTGGCGAGTTCGTACTTCCTCTCGCAGTTCGTGGGGACTGGCCGTGCCCTCGAATGGTGCCTGACCGCCCGCATGGTCGGCGCGGCAGAGGCGCTGGCGACAGGCCTCGTGACCGATGTCACTGCACCGGAAGCACTCATCGGTCGCGCCGTCGAAATCGGCGAGCAGATTGCTGCGCAGCCGCCCGGAGCGCTCGCCCGCGTGAAGAAGGCGTTCCAGCAGAACGCCACCGAATCGGACGTGCTCACCGTGCTCCTGCGCGAAAACGCCATGAACGCCGCCGCCCGCCTCGATCCCGAGCACCAGGAAGCCGTCCGCGCCTTCATCGAAAAGCGCCCACCGAATTTCCGCGTGGAGCGGCTAGCTACTAGCGATTAGCTGCTAGCGAGTAGCAGTTGTTTCAACGTACGACATCTCGTTGGTGCATATCTAAGCTCGCCCGATAGGCCAAAAGTCATCACCAGATGAAATATCGGCGGTCTCCTAGCAGCTAGCCGCTCCACCTACAGCATCTCGACCAGCTCCGCCAGCGCCTCCGCGGCGATTCGCTCGTGGGAGGCGGCGCGGCGGAGGGCGGTTCCTGCTGCCTGGCGAAGGCCCGGGCTGTTGACGTTGCCGTGGCCGCCGGTGGGGAACGGAAAGAGCGTGATCAGCGGCGCGAGGGCGAGGGTTTCGTCGCGAATCGCCCGTTCGGCGGCGTCGAGCTGGGTCGAGAGGGCCGGGATGGCGAGCGAGAGGGCGGCGAGGAAGTCCGCGCCATCGAGTCGCGCTGTCTGCAGCACCGCGAGCGTGTAGGCGTTGCCCGCCCGGTCGATTTCGCCATCGCCGTCCATGGCGTCGGCCCAGGCGTCGAGGCCGGCAGTGCCGCGAGGTTGGACATCTGGGGCTGCGTCCGCACCTTCGAAGCACTCCAGCGCCGTTGTGAGCGCCCCGTGGAGCACCTCGTCCGGGTCCGGGTCGACATCTTCGACTGGCGCGAAGAGTTCGATCACGCCGACCGTGCTTGGCCAATCGGCCCAGGCCGCAAACGGGCCAACTTCGCCCGCGATGACGCTATCGACGAGGAAGCCCTTCTTCTCGGCATCGAAGCCGTAAATCACGCCCCATTCGTGGAGGTGGAAGTCGAATGCGGCGACTGGGATGCCCGCTTCGAGCCGCGCGAGCGCCCAGGCGACCGCATCTTCGCGCAAGAACTCGGTCGGGCCATCGACGCCGACGCGTGCACCGAATCGTTCGAAGCGAACCCCGGTACGGGCGTAGCGGGCGACCATCGCCGCCCAATCGAGGTCGTGGGGGCCGCCGGGGAGGGCGATAACACCACCGCGCGACTGCACGCAAAGGTGCCAGGCGTGCCCGGTGATACCCATGATCGCGTGACGGGGGAGTTCGTTGCCTTCTGCCGCGAGAATGCCCTGCAGCGCCCCTGCCGCAGAACTCCAGTTGGAAACGAGCCGCGCCGGTATTTCAGTAGCCATCTTTCGAGTCTACGTGGCGAGCGCATTACAAGATCCGGGCGTCGCTTCCGCGCTTGGCCGGAACGGGTAGAATGGCGAACCGGCGGAGGTACGTTTTATGGCAGTTACTTGGGAAGTTTCTACGCTTCCGTCAGGCTTACGGGTCGTCACGACTCCGATTCCGACGACGCAAGCAGTCTCTATCAACATGTTCGTCGGCGTGGGTTCTCGTTCGGAGAGCCGTCGCCTGAACGGCATTACGCACTTTCTTGAGCACATGGTGTTCAAAGGCACGGACCGGCGGCCAGACGCCGTCACCATCGCAGGCGAAATCGAAGGCGCGGGCGGCACGCTCAACGCCTACACGAATAAAGAGTTCACCTGCTACTGGAATCTCGTGCCCTACGACCGCTTCGGCGTCGGAATCGACGTCCTCGCCGACATGCTCCTGCACTCGCGCCTCGAACAGTCCGAAATCGACAAAGAGCGGACCGTCGTGCAGCAGGAGCTCAAGAGCAACCACGACAACCCCGGCTCCTGGGCGGCGCGGCTCATCGGCCAGGCGATCTACGGCGACCAGCCAACTGGTTGGGACGTTGGCGGCAGCGTCGAACTGGTCGAAGAGATGCAGCGCCCGGACTTCGTAGAGCATATCGGCGCCTGGTACCACGGCTCGAACCACATCCTCTCTGTCGCCGGCAACGTCACACATGAACAGGTCATGGAGCAGGCGACCCGCCTCTTCGCCGAAGTCGGGAAGGGCACCCCGCCCGGCGTGATCGCCTACGACAGCTCGATCACGGGCCCGCGTGTCGTCACCGAATCGCGCGAAATCGACCAGTGCAGCCTCTATCTCGGCGCGCCCATCTTCGGCCGCAACGACCCCGACCGCTTCGCCATCCGCGTGATGAACGACATTCTCGGCTCGGGCATGTCTTCGCGGCTGTTCAAAGAAGTGCGCGAAATTCGCGGGCTCGCCTACTCGGTCGGCTCGGGCTATGGCTACCTCGCCGATGCCGGGTCGTTCTCCATCTCCGCCGGGGTCAATCGCGAACAGCTCGCCGAGACCATCTCCGTCTGCATGGACGAAGCCGAGAAGATGAAGGGCGTCGACGTCCCCGATGAGGAGATTCGAAAGGCGAAGGACCACACCATCGGCCGCTTCCGCCTCTCGCTCGAAACTGCCTACTCCCTCGGCCAGCGCCACGGCGAGCTGATGGTCAGCCGCGGCGAAATCGAGACCATCGAGGAGTTCGTAAACGGCATCGAAGCGATTGGCCCGGCCGAAGTGAAGGCCGTCGCCAATCGCATCTTCGACCGCTCGAAGTTCCACTGCGCTGTTGTCGGGCCGAAGCTGGACGAGGAAGAGATCGCGAACGCCCTCGGGTAACCCGGCTTTCGCGATGGTTTTCGGGCCAGCAGGTACACTGGCCCGGTGGCAAGCTTCGACCCTCAGCGCTATCAGCGCCGCGTCTCTGCGGTGGCGACCTGCTGCATTCTCGCGGGCTTCCTGTTCTTCGCCGCGCTCGCCTACTGGCAGGTGTTCCGCACCGACCTGGCGAGCGACGAGGGCAACCCCCGCATCCTGAGCGACTTCTCGCAGCCCGGTCGCGGCCGCATCCTTGATCGCGACGGCAACGTCCTCGCTCAGACCTCGGCCGAGGGCGTTCGCACGTATTCGGACCCGAGCCTCGCGCATATTGTCGGCTACCTGAGCGCGCGCTACGGCACGCAGGGAGCCGAGCTCGCCTTCAACGGGGTGCTCTCCGGCGCGGACGGCGATCGCAGCTTCAACGACGCCCTCAACGCCGAATTCCGCCGCGCCGACGCCGAGGGCCAGGACATCCGCCTGACCATCGACCCGGCACTCCAGGCGGTGGCCGTCGAGGCGCTCGCGGGCCGCAGGGGAGCCGTTGTCGCGCTCGACCCGAAGACGGGCGAAGTCCTGGCGATGGTCAGCAACCCGACCTTCGATGCGAACACCCTCGAGGAGAAGGGCGCGGCGCTCGTTGCCGACGAATCTGCGCCGCTGCTGAATCGCGCCACCCAGGGCCTCTTCCCGCCCGGGTCGACTTTCAAGACGATCACCGCGATCTCGGCGCTCGAAAACAACGTCATGAAGCCGGATACGAGCGTCACCTGCCCTGGCGAAATCGTCATCGACGGCTTCCCGATTCGCTGCGACAACGTCCCACAGGGCATCGGCACCTATCCCTTCAGTAACGCCTTCATCTTTTCCGTGAACGGCATTTTCGGGCAGGTCGGCGACACGCTGGGCTGGGAGCGGCTGCTGGCCACGGCGCGCAGCCTCGGCTTCGATTCCGCCATCACGTTCACGACCGAAACATCACGCACCCAGGTCTTCGGCGACGGTACCGAACTGTCGCGGGCGCTGCTCGCCTCCACCGCCTTCGGGCAGGGGCAGATGCTCGCGACGCCCCTGCAGATGGCCGTCGTGGCTGCTGCGGTAGCGAATGGCGGCGTGATTGCAGCGCCGCACCTCGGCCTCGATGTCGTCGAAGATGGCCAGTCTATCCGGGCGCTCGAAACCGGCGACGAGCGGCGCGTGATGAACACCTCCGTGGCGAACACGGTGCGCGATATGATGGTCGGCGTGGTCGATAACTCGCAGGCGAATGGCGTCGCTATCCGTGGCGTAAAAATCGGCGGCAAGACCGGCACTGCCGAGACCGGGCGCGAAACCTCGCACGCCTGGTTCATCGCCTTCGCGCCGGCCGAGGACCCGGTTATCGCGCTCGCCGTCATCGTCGAAGATGGCGGACAGGGCGGCGTGGTCGCCTCGCCCATCGCGGGCACTATCATCCGGGCGGCGCTCGGCCAATGAGTCACGACGCCAACCCCATCGAACGCTTCCTCGACCGAACGGCCCGCAAACTGACCGGCTCGCGCCTGCACCCGCTCGAAATCCTGCAGGGCGTTCGCGGCAGCTTCGAAGCCGGCGCCCGCGACGGCATCGCCCCAAACGGCCTCGTCATCCACCTCAGTGAAGGCGACTACGCGAACTACGAGCCACAGCTTGAGACGCTCCGCGAGTCGGTCATCGATGTCATGGTCGAATCCTCGCGGCGGCTCGGGCTGCGGCCGTATGGCGACTGGTATGTCGACATAAAGCCGCGCCATGTCATGACCGATGGCGAGGCCCGAACGCGCGC